>JAFOIR010000342.1 GCA_017420625.1 Bacillota bacterium | reverse complement strand
GCAAGTTCGTCATCTTTCAGGCTTGCATACTGCTCCTGTTTCTGATCCAGGTAGCCCTGCAGTTCATCCTGACGCTCAACCTGTTCTTTCTTGTCCGCTTCCAGCTGTGTATGCGTATCTTCGATCGTTGCTTTGGCTGCTTCAATCGTTTCTTTGCAGGCATTCAGCTGTTCCATGATATGGTTATCATACTCTACCATCTCACTGATATACTCGAAGCGGCTGAAGAAGTCAGAAAGGCTTCCTGCGTTCAGAAGGATCTCCAGATAGGTGACCCGATCATTTTCATACATCATCTGGATCCGGCTTTTGAGCGCCTGATAATAGATGTGCATATCCTGCTGCGCATTTTCCAGTTCTGCCTGTTTATCTGCCAGCAGCTGTTCATTATCCGCGATCTGACGGTTCAGTTTTACCAGTCTGTCACCAACTTCGGAAAGCTTGGTATTGATACCTTCGATCTCCGTGCTGACTTTATCCAGTTTTGCCTGAGCCGCTGCCAGTTCTTCATCTGTTGCATTGGCAATCGCTTCAGCATCAGCTTTTTCCTGTTCCAGACGTTCTTTTTCTCCCTCCAGATCGTCCATCTCATCACCGAGTGCAGGGAGTATAACACCGGCCAGCATGGCAAGTACCAGAAGGACTGCCAGCACCATGGACAGGATCCGTTTTGTTTTCGTTTTCATAATCTCATTCTCCTCAGACCTTCAGGTGCTTGCGCATGGAGATCGAACTTCCGATAACACCAACACCTACACTTAAAATGAGAAAGAGCGGAATCAAACCCTGCATGATCGAGGAAACGCTCAGGAACTCAAAGAGAGAAGAGATTGCATTGAATCGATTCTCTACCAGTCTGATCAACGCATCATAACCGAAGTATACCAGTGCTGTCGGGATGATGGCACCAAGTATGCCGATCATCATACCCTCGATCACAAACGGCAGACGGACGAATGCATCCGTTGCTCCGATATATTTCATGATGTTGATTTCCCGTTTACGGATATAAACGGAGAGTTTGATCGTATTCGTAATCAGCAGAAGGGCGATGAAGATCAGAAAACCGATCAGCGCAACGCCCACATAGGTCACCAGTGCAGCAAAGGAAGAAAGTGCCCTTGATGCATTCTGAGAATAGCTCACTTTTCGTACATAAGGAGAGTTATTCAGGAAATCCACGATACCGACCTGATCACCCGCTGCTTTGGGGTAGATCTCAATATTCGCAGAATTCTTCAGAGGGTTATCATTATTCAGATCATCCATCAGCATATCGCTGATCTCATATCCGCCCAGCATATCATTCTTGAAAATCTCCCAGGCTTCTTCCGCAGATACATACCGGTAGTCACCGATATCATCTCTGGCTTGAAGCTGAGCTTCCATCTCCTGAACCTCGTTTTGGGTGATTCCCGGCTTCAGCCAGGCAACCATACCAAGTGTTGAGTTCATGCTGTCTGCGAAACTTCTTACATTCATGACCAGACAGTAAACGATTCCCAGAATGATCAAGCAGGCCGTGATCGTACCGATCGAAGCAAGAGACATCAGCCCGTTACGGAAGACACTCTTGAAGCCCTCTTTCATACAGATTCCGACGGTCCTAATCTTCATCGTCATATCCCCCTTCTTCGGAGTCTCTGACGATACAGCCATCTTCGATATGGATCACTCGTTTCTGCATCTCATCAACGATATCACGGTCATGTGTCGCTACAATAACGGTGGTTCCTCGGCGGTTAATGGCGTCCAGCACATCCATGATTTCTTCCGAATTGCGCGGATCCAGATTGCCGGTAGGCTCATCTGCAAGTACCAGATGAGGATTATTCACGATTGCTCTGGCAATCGCTGTTCTCTGCTGCTCACCGCCGGAGATTCCGTTCGGAAGAGATTTGGCCTTGTGTGCCAGGCCGACGAGATTCAGTGCTGCCGGAACAGAACGCTGGATCTTCTTCGGAGGAACTTCGATGACTTCCAGCGCAAAAGCGACATTCTCATAGACCGTCCGTGAAGACAGCAGACGGTAATCCTGGAAAACGATTCCCATGTTTCGACGAAGCTCCGCCACTTTTCCGCGGCGCAGCTTGGTAATATCCTGTCCGTCGATAATGATCGAACCTTCATCGGGAACCAGTTCCCGCATCAGAAGCTTGAGCAGTGTACTCTTTCCTGATCCGCTCTCGCCTACGATGAAAACAAATTCACCGTCTTCGATCTTCAGATTGATATGCTCGACCCCGGTCACGTCCCCCTCGTAGACCTTTGTCACGTTTTGTAATTCTATCATTTGAATCCGTTCTGCTCCATGTAATTCATGTACTTAGCCACCATCAGCGCAATCTTAAATGTGATTGCATCATCGAAAATCCGAATATCCAGTCCGGTATTCTTCTGAAGCTTATCCAGACGGTATACCAGCGTATTTCTGTGGATATACAACTGACGGGAAGTCTCTGAGATATTCAGACTGTTTTCGAAGAATTTGCTGACTGTATTCAGGGTCTCTTCATCGAAATCCTCGATGCGGATATCCTTGAAGATCTCTTCGATATACATCCGGCAAAGCGGCAGCGGCAGCTGATAGATCAGCCGGCCGATACCGAGACGGTTGTAATTGATGACATACTTGTCCTCATAGAAGATCTTACCCACTTCCAGTGCCATCTTGGCTTCTTTGTAGGAGCGGGAGATATCCTTCAGATCTTTCACTACCGATCCAAGCGCGATCCTGACCTTGCCCATCGCTTCGCTGGAAAGCATACTGCTGATCATACCGGCAGCCTTTTCCAGTGCACCGCGGCTCATATCATCCGATACGTCTTTGACAAGAATAATATGGCTTTCATCCACGGCTGTGATGAAGTCTTTCGTTTTCACAGGATAAATTCCCCGTACAACATCCATCACATTCGTGTTGGTCTCGCTGTCGTTATTTGACTCGATCAGATAAACGACACGAGGAACATTGTTATCGATGCGAAGCTTCTTGGCGCGGATATAGATATCTACCAACAGCAGATTGTCCAGGAGGAGGTTCTTGATAAAGTTATCCTTATCAAAACGTTCCTTGTAAGCTACAAGAAGATTCTGGATCTGAAAAGCTACGATCTTGCCGATCTTATAGGCATCTTCATCTTCACCCCGGATCGCAACGATATAAGTTACTTCCGCTGCATCATATACTTTAAAGAGCTGGTATCCCTGAAGCTGCATGCTGTCAGCTTTGGAGCTGAGCATATCAGGAACAAAAGCAAGACTCTTGGTATTCCTGGATTCTTCTGTCGATGCCAGAATATTTCCTTCGGTATCCATTACGGAAATATCGATTTTCGTAATTGCTTTGACGCCATCAATGGTTGACTGCAGGATCTGATTGGAAATCATAGCTTCCTCCTATCTCTCGAATGCGGATTATCAATATTATACTACAGAAATATCTCTTACGCAATATATAATCGAAATATTTCCTTTATAATTTGTAACATTTCTGTAACAAATTATAAAGGAAATATACTCTAGTTTTCTTTTTGATTTCTCTTTAGTGCAAACGCATACAGAAGGCGGATCGCCTTCTCAAAATCTTCTTCGTTGATGCCGATGATCAGGCTGATCTCCTTAATGCCCTGGATCAGCATCCGAACGTTGATTCCTTCTTCTGCCAGAACACGCAGCATATCAGAAGTTATACCGACGACGCCGCGCATCTTGATACCAACGACTGCCACCAGCGCAAGGTTTCTCTCAACGGTGATGCTGTACGGATCAATCTCACGACGAACCCGGCGAAGAATGTTCTCTTCCTTACCGCTGATCTCTCTGGCATCCACAACGACTGTCATCGTTCCGATACTGGAAGGTACATGCTCGACCATGACCTTGGCCTCTTCAAACATTTGCAGCACTTTTCGTCCGAAGGGAAGCCGGTCTCCTCCGACATCCTTTTCAAAGGACATGGACATAAAGCCTTTTTTGCCCGTTACACCGGTAATGAACAAATGCTCATCAGAGGTTTTGTCATCCGTTCGAACCCAGGATCCTTCATCTTCCGGCCGGTTCGTATTGCGGATATTGATTGGGATTCCGGCTTCTCTTGCCGGGAAAATTGCTTCCTCATGGAAGACCTGTGCTCCCATGTAGGAAAGCTCACGAAGTTCACTATAGGAAATCTCCGTAATAGGAAGGGGATTATCCACTATCCTGGGATCAGCCATCAGAAAGCCGCTGACATCTGTCCAGTTTTCATAGATATCCACATGCATGCCGCCAGCTACAACGGATCCGGTTATATCGGATCCGCCGCGGGAAAACGTTTTCACGCGGCCTGTCTCTGTTGCACCGTAAAATCCCGGCATAACAAAACAATCCATATCCACGATTTTTCTGAAAGCGGCTGCCGTTTTCTGTTCTTCGAAAACGCCATTGCTGTTGAAAACGATATAATCTGCCGGGTCAACAAACGGGAATCCAAGCAGAGCTGCAAGTACTTTACCGGAAAGGAATTCTCCCCTGCTGACAAGATAGTCTCTGGAAAGCCCTTCTTCCATATAGCTTCGGATCAGCCGATATTCCGGTTCCAGCGAATAATCCAGGTTAAGATCCCGGATGATCTCATCAAATCGATCTTCTACTCTGGAAAAACATTCCAACCCCTGATCCAGATCTTTCCGCTGGATCTCGTAACATTCGATCAGCATATCGGTGATCTTTACATCATCCCGAAATCGTTTGCCCGGGGCAGAAGGTACTACATACCTTCTGGACGGATCTGCCTGAATGATAGCAGCGCATTTTCTGAACTGTGCTGCATCTGCCAGAGAACTTCCCCCAAACTTGACCGCTTTTTTCATTGCCTGTTTTTTTCCTTTGATAAGTATTATAGCCTGCACCAGCCTTGTGATCTGTTAAAGATGGTACAGTAGAAATAAAAGCGATCAGTCGAACACTGATCGCTTTTCCTTTTCAGTCAGTTTTTCTTTATCTTCTTTTCTTTCTCTGCAGGAAACCTGGAATGTCGATCTGTGCCTCGGTGTAGGCGTTCTGCTGTTCCTGGTATGGTGCATTCTGATAAGGTGCGTTCTGATAAGCCGTATTCTCCGGAACAGGAGTCCGGTAGTTGTTTCCCTGGAACGGATCTTCTGCAGCCGGCTGCTCCGGACGGAAACTCGGTGCATCCAATTCGACAGGATGATCTTCATCATGACCGAAGCTTACCTGTTTGGGACGGGGAGAATTACCGAAGTCTGTAGCGATAACGGTAACCATGATCTCGTCTTCCATATCGTTGTCGATAGTGGTTCCAACGATGATCTCAGCTTCTTCATCAACTTTGCCCTGAATATAGTCAGAAACTTCATAGTACTCGAACAGTGACATCTCAGGACCGCCGCAGATATTGACCAGAAGTCCCTTGGCACCATTGATCTCGGTATCCATCAGAGGAGACTTGATCGCCTGCTCAGCTGCTTTCTGCGCTTTGCCTTCACCTTTGGCACGGCCGATTCCCATATGGGCCATACCTTTATCCTGCATGATCGTACGGACATCCGCGAAGTC
The DNA here is from genome assembly GCA_017420625.1 of Bacillota bacterium. The sequence goes on along the minus strand of JAFOIR010000342.1, from coordinate 6,547 downwards.
GACGTTGATAATACCGGGACGGTAGATCAGGTCTGAAATACCCTGAACACCCTGACGTAGTACATCATCTGCCATATGGAATGCATCCACCATGGTCGTCTTTTTATCCGCAACATCCAACAGACGGTCATTGGAAATCGTAATCAGTGTATCTACACTCTTGGCCAGTTCTTCGATACCGCGCTGTGCTGCACGCATTCTCTTGGCACCTTCAAAGCGGAACGGTTTGGTAACCACACCGACAGTCAGGATACCCATCTGTTTGGCAACACCTGCGACGACCGGAGCCGCACCAGTACCTGTGCCGCCGCCCATACCAGCGGTGACGAATACCATGTCGCTTCCTTCCAGTGCCTGACGGATCTCTTCTTCACTCTCCTGAGCAGCTTTCTGGCCGATCTCAGGATTGGCACCAGCGCCCAGACCTTTCGTCAGCTTTTCGCCGATGACCATTTTATTCTTAGCCTTGCCAACAGCAAGAACCTGTTTATCTGTATTGATTGTAAGGAACTCAGCGCCTTCCAAACCGTCTGCGATCATGCGCTCTACGGCATTATTTCCGCCGCCGCCGACACCAACAACTGTTATCTTTGCTGTCGTCTGCTCTGTCATATTCTCATCAAACATAATTGCCCTCCTCGCAAATGTCTCCCGCATGACCCGTTTTATTCCATAATAAGGGAGATTATCATATTACATTCTAACCGCCATTGGAGAAAAAATCAAGAGTTTTTCGAAAATTGAATGAAAAACTATTCTCCAACCGGCGTTCCTCCACTTTGTTCTGTTTCGATATAAATCTGATCTGACATACTTTCAATATGGAGGATTCCTCTCGGGATTCCGCTCTTCTGAGACAGCTCTGCGATCACGTTGATTTTCTGTCCCATATCTGTCATCGATCCACAGTGACAAACAAGCCGGTCTGTCGTCATGATGATATCTTCGAGATTGCGGATATTGATTTCCTTAACCACACGGGAGATATCATACTTTCTCAGATTGGAGCCGATCGACATAACGGCTTCGTACCGTTCTCCGTCACTCGTTCCGAGCGGTTCGCCGATCGAAAAATTACCAACTGTCAATCCTACGATGACCGGCAGATCGTCGTCCGGCTGATTGGTGCTGGAAGCAACCTGTCCCTTCTGATCGATACACAGATAGGTTCCCTGAAAATATACGTAACCGATCGTCTCACTTTCTTCTACCTCAACCCTGACTGTGCTCGGCCAGTGGAAATATACATCTACAGAGGATAGTCTCGAATCGACGGTCGGCGGATTTTTTCCGATATGTGAGATCGCATAACGGAAAAGATTCTGGCCGTAGTCCAGTCCGAGCTCTTCCATGATAGTCTCTTCACTCACCCGGTTGTTGCCTTCCACCTCAAAGGTCTTCAGCGAAAAAATCGGTGAATTGAGAAGGATGATCAGCAGGATGATAATACCCACGCCGATCGCAAGTCCTAACAGCCAGGATCGGACTTTCTCCTCTCCAAAGCCCTGGACCTTCAGAATTTTTGCCATACGCACTCCTTACCTGTTAAGCAGTTTTGCGTTTATTATAGGAGGAAATATTCAGAACGAGTCCAACGCTGGCCATAAGGAACAACATGGATGAGCCTCCATAGCTGATAAATGGCAGCGATACACCAGTCGTCGGGATCAGGTTGGTATTAACGGCGATGTTCAGAATCGCCTGCAGTGAGATCTGTCCTACAATTCCGGCGCAAACGAAAGAACTGAATCGATCCGGAGCGGAGAGACTGACTTTAACACCATTCCAGGTAAAGATTCCGAACAAAAGAACGACCAGGGCAGCTCCGAACAGCCCCATTTCTTCGCAGATGATGGCGAAGATAATGTCGTTATATGCCTCAGGAATAAAGCCAAGTTTCTGAATACTCTGACCAAGTCCTCTTCCGAACAAGCCGCCGGATCCGACTGCATAAAGCGATTGCACTGTCTGATATCCGTCATCCAGTGCATACTGGAAAGGATCCAGCCAGGCCTGAACTCTCAGCAGCCGATAAGTATATTCTTTCAGAGATGGGATAATGAGCGGTGCAAGCAGGAAAATACCAATGACCAGACCACCGGCCACAAGAGCCATCAGAAGATGCTTATAACTAACACCGCCCATATACATAATCAGTACGCCTACTGCAGCGATAATAACACCGGATGTCAGATTTTCGATCGCCACAAGACCGGCCGGAATCGCAATGACCGCAAGCAGTAAAACGAAGGTTTGAATCTTGGTAATATCATCACGGTGCAGATCAACCTGATGAGAAACATACAGAACGATAGCCAGCTTGGCAAACTCGGATGGCTGGAATGTAATAAAGTCACCGATTCCGAGCCATCTGGTGGAACCGTTAACGTTGTTTCCGATCAGAAGAACGAGTACGCAGAAAAAGATACTTGCCAGATAGATGACCACCGACCACTTTCGGATCCAGTCCATACGGGCAAGTGCCATCACGAGCAGCATGGCGATCAGTCCGACCACCAGCCAGATCATCTGCCGCCGGAAGAAATACAAGGAATCGCCGATCGTGTTGTAGGCATAATAATAGCTCGAGCTTGTAACCATCACCACACCGAAAACCATCAGCAGAATTGTCACAGCAATAATATTGAAATTCGCTTCGCCGCGGTTTGAAAATGCATAGATCTTCGGTTCATTGCTTTTCTTTCGAATCACACGTCCGGTTCTTCTGCCGCGGGTTGTTGTCGTCGCAGCAGCTGAACGCGCTGAAGAGGTTCTCTGATAGGAAGATCCTCCTGATACCTGACGGGACGAAGTCCGTGATCTGGCCGTTGTCCCTCTGGATCGGGCCGTACGAGATCTTCGTCCGGATCCTGACCTGTCGGATCCGTTTGGCGATACCAGCGGTGTAAACCGGGTACGCTCCCGTTCATTCGGCATTCGTCTCTCCTTTCATCTTTCTGACAGTCTCACGGAAAATATCTCCGCGCTGTTCATAGTTATCAAACATTCCCCAACTGGCACAGGCCGGAGAAAGAAGTACACTGTCTCCGGGAACAGCTGCCTTCCGGCAGCACTTGATCGCCTCATCGAAGGTCTCGCAAAAAACGATATCTTCTTCCGGATATCCGCTTCTGACCGCGGCTTCACGGATCGTCTCTGCCGTCTGACCGATCAGCACAAGTTTTCTTACCCTGCCAGGGAACAGATCTGTCCACTCATCATAGGGGGTACCTTTATCATAACCTCCACCAATCAGTACCGTCATCGGCGAACGCATTGCAAGAAGACCTTTGATTGCAGCATCCGGATTGGTCGCCTTGGAATCATTATAGTAAGAGACCCCATCAATCACACCAACTGGTTCGATCCGGTGCGCTACACCGGGAAACTCCCTGAGACCTTCCTGGATATAACGGATATCGGCACCAGCATACAAACAGCATCCCACAGCAGCCATCGCATTTTCTTCGTTGTGAGGACCAAAGATCTTCATTTCATCAACGTTAACGATATCCAATATCTGCCCGTCTTTTTCGGCTTTGATAGCGCCATCTTCCAGCCATATGCCGGACGGTGTTTTCTCTTTGCGGCTGAAAAACACAACTCTGGGGCCATTTTCCCTTTTCGAAAGAAGCAGTCCTTTTTCCCGGCAAATAGCATCATCGTAGTTCAGGATAACAGTATCTTCTTTGGTTTGGTTTTCATAGACACGGCATTTTGCTTCCACATATGCCTCAAACGTATGATGCCGATTCAAATGATCCGGTGTGAAATTAAGAATTGCTGATACGATCGGATGGAACTGATCGATGAGTTCCAGCTGAAAACTGGAAAGTTCCAGGGTGAGAAAACTATGATCAGGAACAGTCTGTACAGTCTCCGCCATGGAGATTCCGATATTTCCGGCTGTCATCGATTGATGATCGACCTTTTTCATAATCTCGCCTACCAGCGAAGTAGTCGTAGTTTTTCCGTTGGTTCCGGTGATTCCGATCATCTTTGCTTTGGTAAACCGGGAAGCCAGTTCGATCTCACTCCAAACCGGCAGACCAAGTCTTTTAGCCTCAAGCACAAAGGGAAGATCTGCCGGTACAGCCGGAGACAAAACCAGAAGATCTGCTTCTTCAAGGTCTTTTTCTTCCGGTTTGGCAGACGCCCTGAGGGCAACAGACGATGCGAGCATCTTTATGTTATCTGCCAGCACAGCCTCATCTTTCGTATCAAATACAGTCACCAAAGCGCCTTGCTTCACCAGCAGATCAGCTGCGCCGATCCCGCTTTTAGCCAAGCCTACAACGATAACCTTCCGACCTTTCAGATCCAACATAATCAAGAAACCTTCCTCTTAAAAGAGAATCCACAGACTCACAAAACAAAGAATGATCGTCACGATCGTAAAAATCGTGACCACCCGCGTCTCATGCCATCCAAGCAATTCAAAGTGGTGATGAATCGGTGCCATCTTAAACAGGCGTTTGCCGCCGGTCGCTTTGAAATAGATGACCTGAAGAATCACAGAAACCACTTCTGCAACATAAACAAATCCGAAAACAAGGATCAGCAGCGGCATATCCAGAACAAATGCCATCGCACTGACAAAACCGCCCAGCGCCAGGGATCCTGTATCTCCCATAAACACCTTTGCCGGATAAGCATTAAAGACCAAAAATCCAAGAAGCGCTCCGAGCATAGCGGAAGCCATGCTTCCGTACGGAGAAAGAGCCTCACTGCCGGAAATCAGAACAACAGCCAGGAAGAAAAGACTGATTGCTGAAGTTACACTGGAAGAAAGTCCATCCAGTCCATCATTGAAGTTTGTTCCATTGGTAACGGCAACAAATACAAACACCACAAAAACATAGTAGAACCAGCCAAGTTCCAGTCTTGTTCCAATCAGGTGAAGCGTGATCCCCGTCGGGGCTCCTGTCAGGTACAGATACAGAGCAAACCCTATTCCTGCCGCAATCTGAAGCAGGAACTTCTGCCAGGGTTTCAGGCCTTCATTGTGTTTCATGACCACTTTGATAAAATCATCCAAAAAACCAATCAGGCCAAAAACGAGCGCCATAACCAGCACGATATAAAACCTGGAGAAATTCGGGAATGCGCTCAGTGCTCCAATGATCATCGCCAGAAGAAAAGAGATGCCTCCCATCATAGGCGTTCCGGCTTTCTTCTGATGCGCTTTCGGCCCTTCTTCCCGGATATACTGCCCAAACTTCAGTTTTTTCAGCATAGGGATCAGTAAAGGGCAAAGAACAAGCTCAGCAGCAAATGCTGCCAGAGCAGGTACAAACATTAACCACATAATCCATCCAACCTAATTTGATATTTTTATTGGCTGAGCAAGTCAATAAGTCTGGAAAACTCCATGCTGTGAGATGCTTTCAGCAGGATCGTATCTCCCTTTCTGACAACATGGCCAATTCCTTCCATTAATCCACCAAGATCTTCATAGTAGAAACACTGTTTCGGATCCATGCCGGCTTCCACTGCCGCTTCATAGATCGCCCGGCTTTCTTTTCCGCACGCCAGCAGCAGATCCACGCCGGAAACACCGGTATGAAGTCCAACTTCACGATGTCCCTGCGCTGCAAAATCACCCATTTCCAGAATATCTCCCAGAACAGCGACTCTGCGTCCTCTAACCGGGATATCCATCAATGTGTCCACCGCACTGTTCATGGAAGAGGGGCTTGCATTATAGGTATCGTCAATGATCAGATAATTCTCTGTCTGAATGCTTTCCAACCGATGAGGCGTTGCTTCATAATGCGTCAGTCCCTCGCGGATTTCATCGGGACTCATACCATAAAAGACCCCGGTCATGATGGCTGGAAGGACGTTCATCGCCATATGAAGTCCCAACGTATCGATTTCAGCTTCATACTCTTTGCTTTGATACAAAGCCCTGACATACAGTCTGCCTTCTTCCGTACGGGACACACTAAGAAGCTGGCAGTCATTATGAGGCTCTTTCCCGAAATATTCGGGACAGATCGGCAGCTGATCCTTCATACCGTACAGAAGTTTGTCATCTCCGTTCAGGAAAAGTTTTTTCTTTCCTGCCAGGTGGGGAACCAATTCCAGTTTTGCGTGCAGGATCGCTTCCTGAGATCCGAGGTTTTCTATATGCGATGTTCCGACATTGGTGACAATTCCTACTTCCGGCTGGGTCAGATAAGCAAGATAATCGATATCTCCGCGGTAACCCATTCCCATCTCAATGACAGCTGCATCATACAGCGCATCGTCCATCCGGAACAGAGTCAGCGGAAGTCCGAGTTCATTATTGTAATTGCCGATCGTCTTCATTGTCCGAAATTTTCCGGAGAGAACCGCTGCTGTCAGATCTTTGGTCGATGTCTTGCCGACACTTCCTGTGATTGCAGCGACTCTGCCGTGATAAAGATCCCGATAGGCTCTTGCAATAACACCTAGTGCTCTGGTGCTGTTCTCAACCTGAATCAGCAAAGCACCAGATGGTGGCAGGATCGACTTTGTTTTCTTCGGATCCTGAGAAAGGACAATTCTGGCTCCCTTTTCG
>JAFOIR010000341.1 GCA_017420625.1 Bacillota bacterium | reverse complement strand
AGTAAGTTCTGATGATCATTTCAATCTATCCTGATACAAAAGGGTGCAGCATTTCAGAGTCGATTGGGATATATTCTTTATAAAGCGGCTCTGCCACCCAGAATTCCCTACGATTTCTGGACAAGATAATATTTGGAAAAACTATCTTATCCACAGATTGGGAAGGATTGTACAGTCTAAGATTTCTGCGCCCAGATGAGTCCTTCATCAAGTGAAATCTCTGGATGAGATTGTTGCCAAGCCAGTCGGTTTTCCCACGGATTGGGAAAGATAGTCTTAAATATAATTGCGCCGCCCAGAAACTCGAAAAAGTTCTGGGCGGCGGCGTTTAAAAACAGGGAATCCATTCCAACGGATCAGCGTAGAGTGAAAAACCGGATGCTAAAACGAATCATGTGAAAAAACAGAGACTAAAGCATTTGCTTTAGCCTCTGTTTGTTTATGAATCAGAAGAATGTGGCGACTTCCTGTTCCGGTGCCGCACAGCGCTGGATGCTGACGGTATTCAGGATAGGGCCTTTACGTGCATAGAGCTTGTGGAATTTGAAATCGATCTTTAAGGTCGCTTCATACCAGCTCTGCGTTTCGAGTGCCAGATCCTTCTTTCCGATCGCAACCAGTGAGCAGTATTGGATATCCTGTACACAGCAGGTCATGATCTGACGTCCGAAAGCATAGACACCGGGCTCGAATCGAGGATTCTTCACAACGATTCCTTTCATCCGAACTGTTTTGCCGATCCATTTCTTTGGTTCTTCCGTAATATCACGGTACCAAAGAGCAAAGTCTTCATCCTTGACTTCAATGGTATCTGCATCCATGTCGAAAGGCAGCGGATCTTCAATCATATCTTCTTCGACATTGCCGTCCGTGTATTCGTAAACGATCTGTGCACGGCGGGAAGAACCTCTCACGATCTTATGGAAAGGCATCTTATCCATGTCTTTGGTAAAACGGCTGAAGATGACCATTTCGGCGCTCTGAAGCTTATCCACGACCAGTGAACGCATATTGTTGTTATAGGTCAGGAAGGTTGTGGAATCTACCAGGAAGAATTCCTGATATACGGCCCAGGCATCCGGCATGTTCTGATACAGCGAGTTGAGCTGCCACATACCGTTCATCTCTATGATGACCTGTTTGCAGTCGTTCTTTTTCAGCAGATAAGTCATGATCTTTTCAGAAAGATCGATCTCCTGCTCTACGATCTCAACGAATACATTCTGTTTTTTCAGTTCTTCAGCATCGTATTCTTCTTCGCCCTCTTCACAAACCATCAGGAGCGTACGTTCTCCGGAACGAAACGCCGGGTCAGTCAGGGCTACCTGTTTAATGAAGCGCGTCTTTCCCGCTTCCAGAAATCCCGTAAACAGAAAAACCGGTATATCCTGCTGCTGTTGCTGCTGCGGCATATTTCCTCCTTAAACTGCTTCTTAAGCAAAGAGTGCTTCGATGGCTTCTTCTTTCAGCTTGGAACCGATGACACAAAGACGTCCGGTTACGATTGCGCTGCCAAGACGCACATCGGTCTCGCCGGGTACATAGTCGAAATGAATCCAGTTGCCGTCCTCTGCCTGTACGATTCCTTTGGCACGAAGAACGATACCGTAGGTTTCTTCATCATCGAGCTTCTCCAGCGCTTTCGCAATCTTTTCGACCGTATACTTATGGCTGGTTTCTTTGCCCCAGCTCTCGAAGATCTCATCTGCGTCATGACCGTGGTGATGATGGTGATGATGATCGTGGTCATGCTCGTGCTCATGCTCATGCTCGTGTTCGTGTTCATGCTCGTTCTCATGTTCATGGTCATGATCTTCATCATGATGATGGTGATGATGATGCAGCTTCTCGTGCTCCTCTGCTGCGATCTCATTCAGTCTGGCTGTTTCATCAGCCAGAGCCTTCAGCTCTTCCGTCAATGTACTTTTATGCTCCATCGCTTCCAGGATCTGAGCGCCGCTAAGCTGATTCCAGGGAGTCGTGATAATGGTCGCGATCTGATTCTGCTGTTTCAGAAGTTCCACGCAGGCATCCAGTTTCTGTTCGGAGATTCCCTCGGTACGGGAAAGAATGATCGAATTGGCATGTCCGATCTGGTCATTATAAAACTCACCAAAGTTCTTGGCGTACATTCTGCATTTGTTTGCATCGGCAACGGTAGTAAAGCTGTTCAGTTCGACACCTTCGATGCCCAGATTCTGCACGGCACGAATCACGTCTGAAAGCTTGCCTACGCCGGAGGGCTCAATCAGGATACGATCCGGAGCAAACTGCGCCATGACCTTTTTCAGCGCTTCTCCGAAGTCACCTACCAGTGAGCAGCAGATGCAGCCCTGGCTCATCTCAGTAATCTCTACGCCTGCATCCTGCAGAAAACCGCCGTCAATGGCGATCTCGCCGAATTCATTCTCGATCAGCACCAGCTTCTCACCCTGAAAAGCTTCCGCGATCAGCTTTTTGATCAGTGTTGTCTTACCGGCACCCAAAAAGCCGGAAAAAATATCAATTTTCGTCATTTGTCTATATGCCATCCTTTCACTTTAATTACAATTCCAAACAGATATTGTACCTCTTTTAGCAGGAAAAAGCAAGTAGGTTCTGACAAATAGTTTATTCAGAAACTATTTTTTCTTGTCTGAAAATCCTGTACGCATAAAGAATCCCACCGGATACTGTCAATACGCTGGCTGACATCCGGTGGGATAAATTCCTTGATCTGACGGGCTAGCCGTAAAACCCGGGATCACTCTTCACTTTTTTTCTTCTTGGGTCGTTTCTTCCGGCAGTTTTGCAGCTTCCTGCTCTTCCAGCTTTTCTGCAGGCTGTGTTTGCTCAGCGGGTTCTTTCGGGGTGAAAGCCTTTTTTACGTCATCCGTGAACTTGTTCCAGTTCTTCT
>JAFOIR010000340.1 GCA_017420625.1 Bacillota bacterium | reverse complement strand
GACATGGAACAGTGGTGCAGGAACGTTCAAACTGACGTACCAGAACGGTCCGAACGCCGGTGAAGAAGAAGAAAACCTCGTGATTTCAGTGGAAGCCGGCGGGAACGTTTCCGCATTTCAGTTGTCAAGCGGCGATAAGATCCGTGTCAGCGCTTCAGGCAGCGGAAAAGACGCGGGAAGCTATGGAATCATTGTTTCTGCCAGTGTAGCAAAAGGGGCGGCTGCAAACTATGTGATTACGACCAGCAAGGGGTCATTGGTGATCTCACCCGTCCCGTTGATCGTAGTAACGGATTCCGCATCCAAAGAGAAAGACGGTCAGGCGCTGACAGCCGGTCTGACGGTTTACAATACGGCAAGCGGAAGCCGGGTCAAGGTATCTGAAGAGAACGGAAAAGTCGCGGTGGTAGCGGGTGAGATCCTGACCTTTACTGCGACCGGCTCGCAGACGAACGAGGGAGAAAGCAAGAATACCTACTCAGTTGCTTGGGGCAGCGCCAATGAGAAGAACTATACGCTGACAGATGAGCTGGGAACGCTGCTCGTATCAGTGAATCATACAACTCCCGGCGGCGATGATCCGGAAAAACCTATCACAATTGCCATTACCATTACCGCTGATTCTGCGAACAAGGCTTATGATGGTACACCGCTCACGGCAACTGGGTCCTCAGCGACAGGACTGCCGGAAGGTTATATGTATTCAGCAACCTGTTCCGGAAGCCAGATAACTGCGGGAACTGGTTCGAACACCATTACAAGTTACAAGATCTTCGATGCCAGTGATAAAGATGTAACAGAGTTCCTGACGAATGTAACGATAGTTGATGGTGCATTGACTGTCACACCGGCGAACCTTACTGTCGTGACCAGTTCTGCTTCAAAGGTTTACGATGGAACGCCCCTGACCTGCAGCACCGCTACCATCAGCGGTCTGGCGAACGGAGAAACCGCATCGGTCACCGCTACCGGAACCATTACAGATGTCGGTGTAGTGAAGAACACCTATACGATCAATTGGGGAACTTTCGATGCGGCAAACTATACCGTTTCAGAAAACCTTGGCACACTGACAATCGAAAAGCTGCAGATGCAGGTACAATGGAGTATCGACAAGCCCTTGACTTATGCTGGTTTCACTCTAGGTGCCTCTCATGGTAATGCACCGATCCTGACCTATGTAAATGGTGCCCATGGTGGTGAAACATTAGTGGGCGTTTATCTGGAAGATGAATCGGGTTCAGGAACAGCAGCAAGCAACCATAGCTTTGAACTCTTCACTGGAGATAAAATGGCTGCTCTTTTTTCCGGAGGTGGAATCGATGTAGGCACCTATTCCATTACAGGCAGCGGAAAAATGCTCAGTGGTAAAGCATCAAATTATCAGATTTCATATAGCGGAGGATCGCTTGAGATTATCCCTGTCGAACTGATTATTAAAACCGAATCAGCGTCCAGAGGCTGTGACGGTACTACGCTGACAGCTGGTTTCACAGTATCCCGTATTCCGGACGAAGGAGGAGAGCCCTATGTACTTTTGAGCCAGAACGGAGAAATCAATTTCGGAAATGATACGCTCGCTTTCGCTGTGACCGGCAGTCAGGCAGGCATGGGTTCAAGCACGAATACATACTCGATTAACTGGAACGGTGCGAAACAAAGCAACTATTCGATCACGGAGGAACTGGGAACACTCACGATAGAAAAGGTCAAAGTGACGGCGCAGTGGCAGCCAGATAAGGACCCGTTCGACATGGATTGGGAATTCCATTCAGCTGCGAATGGCAGTATGGTACTCACCTTTGATAATATCGAACAGGATTCGATTATCTGTGAGGATCCGGAACTTCTCGACCCGGATGAAGAAGATGAAGAATCCAAGATATGGATATTCAAATTCGCTTTGCCGGCGCTGCCGAATCTGCCGAATGGAGCAGAACTTTCCATTAAAGCAAGTGGTGGTGGAATGACTGCAGGAACCTATACAATCAGTACCGAAGTTTGTAAACCGTTTGCAGGGAGCGACTATTATGAAGTCACCTGTACGGATGGTAAGCTTAATATTGGAGAAGTGTTAGTAGGAAATATCATCAGAATTACAACAGGAACCACTTTCAAACATACGAGTGAGTGGGATGATGCTGCACCGCTGACTAATGCAAGCATAACAATTGAAATTCTCACTGAAGATGGTGTGGAGGTAGATGAAGGACAAAGCACGGTGATAGCAGAAACCACCGGATCACTTGATCATATTGGAAAGGCCCAGAATACATACCGTATTATTTCTTGGGGAGAGGTAAATCCGGACAACTACACGATCGAGGAAAACCTAGGTCTTCTGATTATCTATGATACAGTCATAGAATCATATGGTGGGATAATAGATGATGATCACACACGTGTAGGTTTTTCTTATGATCCCGGGATTCCTATAGAGAATCAATTAATCTATAAAGTTCTGGATTTTGATGCCATGGAACGGTACATTCAGAATAACTTTTCCATGTCCCCTGAAGAACTATCGTATGCTCTGCTAAGTGCAGGCTATATTGCCAGTCTTTAAAGATCCCTTATTTATGAAAGACTGGGTTTATAATTAAGATTTTCTGAATCCGCTCCAAACCGTTGGGGCGGATTCTCGTTTATTTAATGGTGCCACCCAGGACATTTTTGAATTTCTGGGCGGTTGATTAAGTTAAAAAACTATCTCTTCCAATTTCTGGGTCGGCAGGGACTTTTGATTTCTATCTTCCCCAGAAAAACAGCTGGATGAAAGCATCGTCTGGGCGGGGAGATTCTTCTGCAGAGAATCCTTTCCAATCCCTGGATAAGATAGTTTTTCCGGTTGATATCTTATCCAGAAATCGTAGGGATTTTTGGGTGGAAGAGCTATTTTAAAAGCTATCTTTCCCAATCGACCCCTGTGAGGCCTTCTCCAAGGCTTTCCGCAAAGAAATAGAGCCGCCAAAACGCCTGGCGGCTCTAACTTTGATCTGAAGTTGTGCTGTTATCTGAAGATTATCCCATCGTGACTACGACGGAGACTTCTTTCTTGCCGGACGCCGCAACGGCGGCTTCGACCATCTCAGCCGGGATGACATGGCCGGGAATCTTCTCACCGTCTACCATCAGGCAGGCGACACCCTTCTGGGCACCGGCTGCATTATCGATGGTGATGTGGTAGGTCACGCCGCGGTAGACACGATCGAGCGTGTAACCATTCCAGCCGGAGGGGATACAGGGATTGATGCCAAGACCTTTGAGGGTCGGCTGAATTCCCAGGATGTACTGGGAGATCGCCGTGAAGGTCCAGGCGGCAGTACCGGTCAGCCAGCTGTTCTTGCCTTCGCCGAAGGTCGGAGCATCCTTGCCGGCGACCATCTGGCAGTAGACGTACGGCTCGGTGCGGTGGACTTCGCTGATCTCTTCCAGGTAGACCGGGCAGGTCTTGCGGAATACATCGAAGGCACGGTCACCGTGGCCAAGCTCGGTCTCGGCGCAGACGATCCAGGGATTGTTGTGACAGAAGATACCGGCATTCTCTTTGTATCCGGGCGGATAGGAAGTGATCTCACCGATCTCAACGTGATACTTGGTATAGGCAGGCTGCAGAAGGACGATACCGAACTTCGAATCCAGTTTCTCTTCTACACTCTTCAGAGCTTTGGCGGCTTTGCCGTCTTCTACGCCGATGCCGGCCATGACGCACATGCCCTGAGGCTCGATGTAGATCTGGCCTTCTTCGCAGACTTTGGAACCGATCGGGTTCGAGAACGCATCGTAGGCACGGACGAACCATTCGCCGTCCCAACCGGCATCCTCGACCACTTTGATCATCTGATCGACTTTGCCAAGTACGTCAGCGGCTTCGTCTTCAAGACCCTGTGCCTGGCAGAGCTCCGCATACTGCTTGCCGTATTTGACGAACATACCGGCGATGAATACGGATTCAGCGACCGGGCCCTCGGAAGGTCCGAAGGTCTGGAAGCTTTCACCCGGCTCCTCAGAGAAGCAGTTGAGGTTCAGACAGTCGTTCCAGTCAGCGCGGCCGATCAGCGGCAGGCCGTGCGGGCCAAGATGTGTCGCGGTGTAGTTAAAGCTTCTGCGCAGATGATCCATCAGCGGAACGGCCTTGGAGAAATCGCTGTCGAAAGCACAGGGCTCATCGAGGATCGAGAAATCTCCGGTCTCGCAGATGTAGGCGTAGGTGCAGGCGACCAGCCACAGCGGGTCGTCATTGAAGCCACCGCCGATGTCAGCGTTGCCCTTCTTGGTGAGAGGCTGATACTGATGGTAGGTGGAACCGTCTTCAAACTGCGTGTTCGCAATATCGATGATTCTCTCTCTGGCTCTTTCCGGAATCAGATGGACGAAGCCCAAAAGATCTTGGCAGCTGTCTCTGAAGCCCATGCCGCGGCCAAGTCCGCTCTCGTAGAAGCTGGCAGAACGGCTCATGTTGAAGGTGACCATGCACTGGTACTGGTTCCAGACATTGACCAGGCGGTTCAGTTTTTCGTCCGACGTGTTGACATTGTAGGTGGAAAGGAGCTTATCCCAGTAAGCATGCAGCTCATCAAGCGCAGCCTGTGCCTGCTCGGAAGTCTGATATTTGGCCAGCAGTTCATTAGCCGGTTTCTTGTTGATGACGTTCGGTGCTTCGAATTTCTGATCACGCGGATTCTCGCAGTAGCCAAGGACAAAGATGAATTCTTCGCTCTCGCCGGGAGCAAGCTCTGCTTTCAGATGATGGGAGCCGATGGGCTGCCAGCCGTGAGCGACAGAGTTTTTGCTCTTGCCTTCGCGAACGACGTCAGGATCATCGAAGCTGTTGTAGAAGCCCAGGAAGCTGTCACGGATCGTGTCGAATCCTTCGATGGGCTTGTTGACGGAGTAGACTGCATAGTGGTTGCGTCTCTCACGGTATTCGGTCTTATGATAGATGGTGCTGCCAATCACTTCGACTTCGCCGGTGGAGAAGTTTCTTTGGAAGTTGGACATATCATCCTGTGCATTCCAGAGGCAGAACTCGATGAAGCTGAACAGATCGATGTTTTTCGGCGCATCGGACTGGTTCGTCAGTTTGAGACGGTGGATCTCACAGGTGTCGGAAACAGGCACGAAAGCAGTGAGTACTGCCTGGAGACCGTTCTTGCTGGAAGTGAATACGGAATAGCCCAGACCGTGACGGCACTCATAGGAGTCAAGCTCGGTCTTTACAGGCATCCAGCCGGGATTCCAGACGGTATCCCCGTCTTTGATGTAGTAGTAACGACCGCCAAGATCCATGGGGCAATTATTGTAGCGGTAACGGGTAAGACGCAGGAGCTTTGCATCCTTGTAGAAGCAGTAGCCGCCGCCGGCATTGCTGATCAGTCCGAAGAAATCCTGAGATCCCAGATAGTTGATCCAGGGCAGGGGTGTTTTCGGAGTCGTGATGACATATTCTTT
>JAFOIR010000339.1 GCA_017420625.1 Bacillota bacterium | reverse complement strand
GCATGGAAAAACACACCCCGGCTGCCGTCGTCCAGCGCCTTGAGAAGCGCTCCTTCCACATCAACTGCTGCATGATCGGCGCTGTGAAAGAATTCCAGGATTTCCGGCGATAACAGGTTTTCATCTTCCCATTTACGGTCCATATATCGGTCAAATCCAATATCGCCGCTGAAAACGATGCGGCAGGATTGTTTTCTTTCCATCAGAAGGACGCCAGCACTTTCCCGTCCAGACGTTCCAGGATTCCGCATACCAGCTCCACGGTCTTCTCAAAGTCATCCAGTGCCGTAAAGGTCTGATGACTGTGCGTATAGCGTACCGGGCAGCTGATCACGATGCATGGTACGGCACCCGTCTGATTCTGGATGGCGCCGCCGTTTGTACCGCCGCCTCGGCGGACTGCTTTCTGCGTGGGAATGCCAAGTTCATCGGCAACAGCAAATGCATAGCGGATAAATCGAGGATGTGTGATCATGCATACATCCATATAGCGCAGCATCGGTCCGCGATGAAGACCGTTCTGAATGTTGTAGGCGGGGCTGAAGGTATCATCCGCCGGTGCGCCTTCAATACAGATCGCGATCTGCGGACGGACTTTTTCAAGTGCTGCGATGCAGCCTCTCTCACCGACTTCTTCCTGAGAGCTCAGCGTACCGACAACTCTGGTTCCCAGCTTTTTGCCGGCCAGTCGGCGAAGGACTTCCAGAACAACGGCACAGCCGATCCGATCATCGAATCCTTTGCCCAGGGCGACCTGGTTCTTCTCGTTATATTCAAATTCTACCGCAGGAACAGCCGGACATCCTGGTCCGATATGGAAAACTTCTTCCACTTCTTTCCGGGAGACCGCGCCGATATCGATTACAAGCTCCGTGATATCCAGCGGTTTATTCCGCTCTGCTGCACTGGTAAAATGCGGCGGTTTGCTGGAGACCACACCGGTAACCAAATTGCCGTCCTCCGCCAGGATCCAGACTTTGGTAGCCGGGATATTGGCGGGAAGCTGAGAACCGATGGTGATCATCTCCATGGTTCCGTTGTCACGGATCGACTGGATCATATAACCGACTTCATCGGAATGAGCGTCCAGCATCAGAACAGGGCGATCATCAGACGGATCCTTAGCTTCACGGTAAAGGAAAAGGTTCCGGATAGGATCCTCGTCCATATGATCCACTGAACCTTCAATAAAGGTTCTGGCTGTTTTCACAACTTCATCTTCAAATCCGGACGGACCAAACGCATTGGAAAGGTCGCGGATGAGCTCAAAGGTTTTCTGTTCCATCCTGTGTCTCCTCTTCTTTCTGGTCATTGACATTGATATCCATGAATGTGAATTTCATCACATCGAACAGACCCATATCCGTGAGTTTGATCTCCGGAATGACCGGCAGCGCCATAAAGCACAGCGTCATCACCGGTTCTACGCTTTCATGAACACCCAGCTGCTGATAAGCTGTCTCATGTACATGTTTAAGATGTTCGGCGACCCATTCTCCGCTCTGATCGCTCATCAGACCTCCCACCGGAAGCGGCAGGCTGTCCAGGATCTTTCCTTCCAGCGTGATGACGATACCGCCT
This sequence comes from Bacillota bacterium, assembly GCA_017420625.1. The sequence continues at coordinate 1,250 of JAFOIR010000339.1, read as the reverse complement.
TCCTGCCGGCAGAGAGAGCGGATGGCAAATTCGATTTCTTCGTTGGATGTGCCTGCGACGATGATATTGTGAGAATCATGCGCGATCGAAAGGGCGATGGCACCTCGTTTGAGTCCGTAGTTTTCCAATAGTCCGACGCCGATCCCTCCGGTCTCGTGATGGCGTTCAACAACGCACACCTTGACGATATCGCGATCGGGATCATAGAGGAAATCTCCGTCCTCGGTTCTCTTTACTGTACTGACTTTTTTCTCAGTCACAACACCGCCGCGCAGAACACCGATCGTATTTACTTTGTGTGATGTCAGATGAAGTTTCAGATCTTCTTTCGTAAACGGAGCGACATGGAAACTGTTCCGGACCGGATCGATCGGAATTCGTTTTACCTCCGGCAGGTACTTCCCGTTTTCAGCGGCAAGTTTGCCCTTCACAAAGACTTTCTGAACCTTGAATTCCTTCAGGTCTTCGAAGAGCACGATATCTGCACGAAGTCCGGGAGCGATTGCACCGCGGTCCTTCATGCCGTAGCATTCCGCTGAGTTGATGGTCCCCATCTGGATAGCTGTTATCGGATCGATCCCCTCTTCCACACAGATCTTCAGGTGGTTGTTGAGATGTCCCAGTTCCAAAAGCGTTCTGGCCTGCCGGTCATCCGAACAGAGGATGAAACGGCGGCTGTTTTCTTTGGTAACAGCCTTCAGGTTTTCCCTGAGGTTATGGCAGGCTGATCCCTGGCGAAGCATCACATACATGCCGCGTTCAACTCTCTCCAGTGCCTCTTCTGCAGAAGCGCATTCATGATCGGTACGGATTCCCGTGACAAGATAAGCATTCAGAAGCTTGCCTTCTACAAGCGGGCTGTGTCCATCAATGGGTTTATCCAGGGCTTTCGCTACCAGGATCTTGTCGAGATCCGGGTCTGCTCCCGCGATGACTCCCGGATAGTTCATGAATTCTCCAAGACCCAGAGCCTGTTTCAAAGGCTCCTCCATCTGATTCGCATAAAGAACTGCACCGGAATGTTCGAACGGAGTTGCCGGTACGCAGGAGGGAACCATATACTGGATGTCCAGTACTGCTTCTTTCGCGGTGTCCAGCATATATTTCCAGGCGGTCAGTCCGCCGACATTCACGATCTCATGCGGATCAGCCACAATGGTAGTGGTGCCGCAGGGTACGGCCAGACGGGAGATCTCCTCCGGCGTCACATAGGACGATTCGATGTGGATATGCGAGTCGATCAGGCCGGG
>JAFOIR010000338.1 GCA_017420625.1 Bacillota bacterium | reverse complement strand
GTCTATGCGGAAAAGCTTCTTTACGTGAAAGAAGGCCAGTACTCGCCGAATCATTTCCACTGGTATAAAACGGAAGACATCATCAACCGCGGAGGCGGCAACGTGCTGATCCGGGTATATAACAGCCTGCCGGATGAATCGATCGACCGGGAGTCCGACGTAACGGTCCACTGCGACGGCCGCACCTTCACGGTCCCGGCCGGGACGCAGGTAAAGCTGGCGCCCGGTGAAAGCATCCATATCCAGCAGCTTATGTATCACGATTTTTCGGTCGAGCCCGGCACCGGCGCCGTCCTGCTCGGCGAAGTCAGCCAGTGCAACGATGACAATACGGATAACCGCTTCAATCCCCCGGTGGGACGGTTCCCGACGATCGAGGAAGACGAGCCGCCTTACAGGCTGCTCTGCAACGAGTATCCGCCTGCGAAATGAATAATGTCAGAGCGCGTTTTTCGGACAATTCTTCACGCATTCCATGCAGAGGATGCATTCCGTGCCGTTCTTTCTTTTTCTCGAGTTATCGGTCACGTCCACGTCCATGGGGCACACCCTTCTGCACTTTCCGCAATTGATGCATTTATCTTTTTTGCACGTAACGCGGAGCAGCGAAAAATAGCTCATCGGCTTTAGAAACACGGTGACCGGGCAGATGTATTTGCAGAACGCCCGGTTATCTTTGCATGTGAACGCAAGGATTATGCCGATCCCGTAATATGCGATGTTTCCGGCGATGAAGGCCCAGAACATGATCCGCTCGATATTCCCGGCCTTTGCAAGAAACAGCGCCGATACAAAAACAAGCGATCCGGCAAACGTGACATATCTGATCCATCCGATCTTTTTCCTGGGCTGTTCCGGGACCTTGTACGGAAGAAAATCCAGCACCATCGCCGTCCAGCAGGCATAGCCGCACCATCCGCGCCCGAAGATCAGCGGCCCGAATATCTTCGCCACCGCGTAATGGATCGTCGCCGCTTCGAAAACGCCTGTAAAGAGATAGTACCAGAAACCTTCGATCTGCATGTTCTCATTGCAGATGAGGCCGAGATAGACCAGCATATACAGGCCGACAAGCAGCTGGACGGTCCGTCTCGCGTATTTGTATTTCCTGATAAACAGGAAGATCCCCAGCGATACGGACAAGCCGATATAGCTGAAATTGAAAAGATAAAACAGGTTGTCCTTCGCGAGCCATAGGGTCACGGCGACGGCTTCAAAAACGATCAGTATGATAAGCGGATGAATATACTTCCTGATATGTTCCATGATCTCCCCCAACACGGAATTGTCTTGCTGATCTTTCTCCAGAACGATCTTCTCTTCCGTCCGGCAAGGAAGCTATCTGTACACGACCTCAAATTCTTCACAGACTACTTTTGTATTTTCGTCAAATGACTTCCGCACAGCGGCAAGCTCATTCCTCAGAAAATGCTCATGGACCGTTCGCCAGTACTCCAGGGAACGGTCGCCTTCTCCTTCTTTAAAAGCATGCTCTTCGGAAACATTTTTGAATTCGGTCACATATACTTTCAGCGTTTTTATGATACATACCGCTTCTTCCCCGGAATCGAGGATAATGCTGTAATCCCCGGCCTGCGGAAGCGGTTCATGGTCTATCTGATACAGATCGTATGCCGAACAGGTCGCGGTTTTGATGCCCCGTACGACCAGTTCCGCCAGCTTATCCGGCGCTTCGCCGAAAGACCAGGCTTCCCAGACTCCGGTAAACCCGGATCTTTCCCACATTTTTTCTGCCGTCATCTTTTACGTGCCTTCCCGTTAGTCTGTTGCCGAATCGATCATCACGGCATATCTGTCCATGCTCCCGTCGTAAACAGTCCAGCAGCATGCGCCGTACCACTCATGTCCGGCATCGAAAAAATCCGACCAGTCTGTCGTCCATTCATAAATGTCCAGCCTGTCCGTACCGTTTGGAAACAGGACTTCATTTACTTTTTTGAAGTCCTCCGGCCTGTTTCTTCTGCCATGCACCGGCTCCATGAGCGCATACCAGTAGGGAACCGTCGTTCCGCAGTTCTCATCATCCGGCTTCCATTCGGCATCATAGAAGACGTTGCCGTAATAATCGATTTTTACAATGTCCGGGCAGTAGAAGAATACACCGGGACCCAGCGGCGCCGCCTGCGCTTTATCGATATCATAAACCAGGGGCCGTAATTGATCCGCGATTCTGTCACCCCACATTTCCCGCGCGCTTTCCCGGTCCTCTATGCTTTTCTCTGCCAGCAGCTCAAAAACAAGGCGCAGGGCTTCCCTGTGAGAGTTCTGCCCTTCATAAGGCTTGTCGTCACGCAGAAGGTAATAGCCGACCTCGCCGATCAGAGGATCTTCCATATCCTCGTCATACTGTTTTATAAGATCATAGAAAACGTCGTTTTTGATCTCATGCATAGGGCTTCCTCTCTGCCGGCCGTATTTCTCACGATCAAGCCGGCAAACGCCTGTTTACCGGTGGATATACATCCTCGTCATTTCCGGTTCCCCGTCTCCCTGCACCATGCAGAGAAACTGCCAGCCGTATCTTTCATAAAAGCCGGTATGATCCGTTACCAGATAGACGGGCGTGATCCCTTTGGATCTCAGGTCATTCACCGTCATGTCGAGCAGCCGTCCCGCAATACCCCGGCAGCGGTATTCTTCTTCCGTATAGACAGCGCAGACATTCGGGCTTAAGTCTTTTCTGTCATGAAAGTCATTTTCAATGACGCCCATTCCGCCGACGATCTTATTCCCGTGCAGGCACAGATACCATCCGTATTCTGTTTCCTTCTGCAGATAGCTTTCCATGCATTCCAGATAGGCTTCCTCCGGCACGCCCCATTTACTGTGGAACCACGCCGCGGCGGTCTCTTTCAGTGCCGGATCCTCTCTTAACGTGATGAAAGTGAATTCTTCCATGTCAGCCTCTATATATTCTGATCCTTTTCCATCGCTTCCCATTCCGAACGCGTGATCGCATAGACATAAAGAACGGTATCTTCCGGATCGGGGTATTCCTTTATTTTCCTCATACCAATGGCGGCGGCCGTGGAATAAGAGCCTATGTTGGTATACTTCATATAAGAATAAACCGTATCATACTCCGTGTTCTGAAACGCCCAGTCCCGTACGGCCCGCGCCGCCTCTTTTGCGTATCCGCGTCTCCAGAAGTTCTTATGGATGTGATACCCGATCTCCGGGAGCAGTTCCCCGTCGATCTTCTGTATGGTAATGCCGCAGTCTCCGATAAACGCACCCGTTTCCTTCAGAACGACCGCCCACAGTCCGAATCCGTACTTCTCATAATTGTCCAGATTCCAGGTGATCCAGCGCTTCGTTCCTGCTTCATCATACGGCGCCGGATAATGCTGCATCGTCTCCGGATCAGACAATAATCCGTAAAGTGCCTCAAAATCGTCCATCGTATACCGCCTCAGCAGGAGGCGCTCTGTTTCGATCATGTGCTTCATCATTTATGTGCCTCCCCGGCACGAAACATCCTGTTCGATCACGTTTACGCCTTCGATCATAACCGGTTTCCGGTACTTTTCATTTTCATATACCGGGGAATAATTTTCCTGCGATTCTCAATCACAGAGGGTGATCCAATAGCGCTGCTCGATTTCGCCATCAGAATTGACAAACTCGTTTTCAAGAATTCCGCCGTTATTGATAATGGATTTTGCTGAACCGATATTGTCCTTATCGCATGTCATCAGAACCTTATTGATGCCTAACTTTTTACATTCGATCAAAGCCAGCCGGATCATTTCCGTAGCATATCCTTTTCTTCTCTCACTTGGTCTGATTCCATCTCCGATGTGGCCCCCTTCCTGCAGAAGGTATTCGTTCAGATAGTGCCGAATATTCACCGCTCCTAAAAGCCGGTTTCTATCTTCATCCAGTAAGAAAAACACGGAATCCGGGACTTTACCATCGCCTTCGGACTTTATTTCCAGATGATCGAGATAGTAATCAAAATTTTGATAGTCGTTTTTAAAGATCGACCACGGAGAATGATTGGTATGGTTGATCTCCTGGTCCTTTTTCCACTCATCGATCATATCTGCAAGTGCTGCTTCGTATTCTTTCGTAAGTTTTATCAATTTCAAACTCATCGCTGTCTCCGGTCCAAACTTTGGCGAGCTTTTTCAGAGCTCAAAAACGGCAACGATCTCGTCTCCGTCCTTCTCTCCGTTCTCTATAAAGCCGAAATCGTGATACAGCTTTGCAGCGGCATCGTTTCCGGGCTCCCAGGAAGTACTCCAGAGCGATTCTTCTCCATCCGGGAACGTGCGGATATAGTCCAGCAGCAGTTTAAGAGCATCCCTGCCGTAGCCGCGCTTCTGATACCTCTGATCGATCATGAAGCGCCACAGACAGTAGCTGTGCCTGTAGACCTCAGCCATCTCTTCGTACTCTTCTGAATTGTGACCGATCATGGCGAAGCCCACGGGAGTATCGCCGTCCCAGATGCCGAAAGGCTGAACAAATCTGCCGTCAGCCAGAGTATCATAGGCCTGCGCCAGACTTATCGAATTCGAAGCCACGAATTCCTCCTGGTCTTTCGAGACTCTCAGATCCATGAGCGTCCAGAAGTTCTCCTTGTCTGCCTTCACCAAGTGAAGGCCCTTATTTTTGAGCTCATAATATGTGTTATTCATTGTAATACCTCCGGGAATCCCGATTCTGGCAATATCCCGACAAATCGTTAAGGAAAGAATCGAAGATGGTGCAAACGAAAAAGCAGCATTGCGCTTTCCGATAACTGCCCTTTCGTTTGCATCAATTTCGATTTTTCCTGGTTGAACAAAGCGCGTCCGGGGTGCCGGTATATATGGGCTTTCAATCAGACCGCTTCTGCTCCGAGTGTAGCATGGATCCACTGATAACTGTACTGTTTTATGCAAGAAAACTGCAATGACTGCATCAGAAATAAGCCTAAAAAGGCTTCTCATGGATCCGTATT
>JAFOIR010000337.1 GCA_017420625.1 Bacillota bacterium | reverse complement strand
CGGACATTCGAGGTGATCTGGAATTCCAGAACTACTCCCTGCGCTTTGATCTCAGCAAGCAGAGCTTTTCCTTTGGCAGAAGATAGATTTGAAGTATAAAGACCGTGGCCTACCCGCATCTTCGGCATTTTCTGTCCCTTCGCCAGAGCATTTTCCACACAGCGGATACTGTTGGCTACGTTATCTCTCAGGGCGTCATTCTCTCCGGCATGGATCCGCACCACGAAGGATGGATCTTCTTTTGCGATCGATACGATCTCGGAAATCACCGGTCGGATCTGCCGGATATCATTGATCTCTTCTCCCAATATATCCGACCCGGCCACATACGGATCCTTCGAAACAGCCCGGAGCACCTGAAGGTTCTCTTTCAGCTCGGTATCCGGAGCGATCCGGTCTTTAACGATCGTCAGCGGGATGCGCCGGATACCCGCCAGGAACCGGATCATCACTCCGGTTTCCTTCGTGATTTTCGGCATGATTTCGTGTACTTCGCAAAGCAAGCCTGGTGCTCTGTCTTTTTTCACCAGCGACGTATCGGATATTTCGACATAGTAGATCTGTTCTCTGGCATATGACCGAGCGATCCATAAAAGCTTATCCTGGAAGAGCGTATTTTTCCCATAGATGCTTGTTTCATGATCGGCTATGATCATTTGAAGCACCTGTCGGATATCCTGATCCGGGATCCGGTCAGTTTTTGTGAGACGAATTCGTTTTTCTGAAGAAATACCTCTGGTAAAGACATAACGGTACAGGTACACCTTTTCCAGGTTGGTAAAGACAGCCTGTCCGTCTTTCATCACCGAGAGGGATGCCCGGATCCGGGGAATATTGTAGGCCGCGTTATCCGGGTCCTTCAAAATAAAGTCTGCAAAATTGATAAAGGTATTGTCATCAATCTTCCGATCCAGATACTTTCCGGCGAGACCGGAATCCTTAAATTTCTCCTCCTGAATCCGCCGCGCCATGAAAAGCTGTTCCTGCTGATTCGCCGTCAGCCTGAGCGACAGCTTTTTGATATAGTACAGCGGATAACGGATCTGATGATAGATCCCCAGCGCGATCAGCACATCCGGGGCCAGGTTTCCATTCATATGTGTATGCAGATCCGTATGGAATTTGCAGTCGCTCAGAATATAGGTTTTAATGATGGTTTTTTCGATAGGAAGGCTGTAGTTTTTGGTCTGGCTCATCAGGATCTTCGAGATCGAGGGGATCGACGCCTTCATTTCGATCCGGCCGTCCGGGAAAATATTTGCAACTTTGGTCCCGCCCAGACGGAAAATATAGAGTTCAGACCCGTCCGCTGTAACATAGCAGGGAACCTCGCCATGGATCACTTTCAGTCCCTGCTCGTCCAGCGAAATGGGCAAATCACAGAGTCTGGCAAGATTGGTAATCAGATTCCCTGTATGATGATTGGGGGTCGAAAGCACATACGAAAGCGTTTTTCCTTCCCGTGTCAGATCCACGATGATGTCTTTTTCCCGATCGAGATAGAACCGGCCAAATTTCATCCTGATTTCCGCCTCTTTTCTTTTATGATCAAATTTCTTCCAAAAGCTGTCTGAGGGTTACGGCAAGACCGTCATGACAATTGTCTTCTTCCGTGATCACATCGGCAACTGCACGGATCCGCTCTGTTCCATTCTTCATGGCGATCCCGATCCCGGCTGTCTGTACCATGCTGATATCATTTTCTTCATCGCCGGCGGCGAGCGTATCTTCGATGGGAATTCCCAGATGATCCGCCAGTGTTTTCAGTGCTCCGCCCTTGTTCACCCCGGCAGGCAGGATATCCAGATACTGACTGCTGGAAAAATAACTGATCACTTCATCGCCGAACTGCTCACTTAATGCGCTTTGAAGCGTTTTCAGCCGATCCGGCTCATCCAGTTCGATCGCCAGCAAAAGTGCCGGCGGAAACGGGAGCTGCTTCATTATATCCTCCTCAACGATCAGCGGCATATGAATATGAAAGCGGTATGCCCGAAGAGCCTCTGTTTCCCGTCTGGTCACGATATACGGTCCCTGGTAGGTATGACAATGAACGCCAAGACTCTCAGCAAGATCAAGGATCTTTACTGCCGTTTCCTGACGAATACCTGTCTCAAAGATCATTCGGTTTTCCTGTGCATCATAGATCTGTACGCCGTTGTAGCAGATAAGATATCGGCAGAGCTTTTCCAGTCCGAGCGCTTTTCGGATCGCCAGGGCACTGACAAGTGCCCGGCCTGTTCCAAAGGCAAAGACATGTCCGGCCTTCGTCCACTTTTCCAGTACTTCTCTGGTCGGAGGAGAGATCTGTTTGTCATCGTCCAGAAGCGTACCATCCAGATCCGTCAGAAATAACTTTCGCATAATGCGTATTCCTGCTCTTTCATCATGTCAATATTTAAACTATTTTATCATACCGGGATGTTTCCCGCAAGGATTCCTGCATGCAAAAAGCCGAAGAAGATTTTTCATCTTCTCCGGCTTTTGACTTACGCTTTTTGCTTTTGTCTTTTATTTGTGCCTGCGCTGTACATGCAGCCTGCACATCCGCCCGAACAGCTCGAACAGCCTGAGCAGCCTGCACATCCGGCACTTTTGCCTTTTCGCGGAAGCACATTCTTTAGTGCCAGGATGACCAGGAGCAAAACAATCGCAAGAACCAGAATATTAGCCCAGTTGGCCGCAAGCCATATCATCATATGTTTTCCTCCTTTTCCTGTTTGCTATATTCTATCACATTCGAAACGAACCGACAAGTTCAGGCGCCGACCTTTTCCTTCAGTTTCAGATGCTGATCATCATAGGGGTTCTTCCGTACGACGAGATAGATGAGCAGTGCCAGAAGAACAAATCCTACGATCGTCCAGAAAGAGAAACCAACTCCGAAGAACAGTCCGATGACATGATAGACGATCAGGGCGATCACATAAGCCCAGATGCACATATATCCTACTGCGCCGAGGGTCCATTTCACGTTGTTCATTTCCCGCTTGATCGCACCGATCGCAGCGAAGCAAGGTGCGCACAGCAGATTGAAGACCATGAAGCTGTAACCGGCGATTGCTGAATAGTTCTCAGCCAGCTGACGGTACAGGACTCCAGGATACAGAACGCCCATGGTACCGACGACTTCTTCTTTTGCGATCAGACCGGTGATCGTTGCCACCGTTGCTTTCCAGTTACCGAAGCCAAGAGGCGTAAAGATGAAGGCTACAACGTTGCCGACCGCTGCCAGCAGCGAATCGTTGTTGTCCTCCACAGCCTGGAAGGCACCGTCTACTACACCGTATCCCTGCAGGAACCAGAGGATGATCGTGGAAATCAGGATGACGCTTCCGGCACGTTTAATAAAGCTCCAGCCGCGTTCCCAGGTCGCACGAAGGACGTTTTTGACAGAAGGAATATGATAGCTCGGAAGCTCCATAACGAAAGGTGCCGGATCACCGGAGAAAGCCTTAAACTTCTTCAGCATGATACCGGAGATAATGACAGAGAAAATACCAAGGAAATAGGCAGAAACAGCTACCCAGGTGGAACCGCCGAACAGTGCACCGGCAAACATGGCGATGATCGGAAGCTTTGCTCCGCAGGGCATGAAGGTCGTGGTCATCAGGGTCAGCTTCCGGTCACGATCCTGTTCGATCGTTCTCGATGCCATCAGACCGGGGATACCGCAGCCGGTAGCGACCAGCATCGGAATGAAGCTCTTTCCGGAAAGACCAAACTGACGGAAAATACGGTCCATGACGAAGGCCACACGAGCCATATAACCGATGTCTTCCAGAATCGCCAGCAGCAGGAACAGAACCAGCATCTGAGGAACAAAGCCAAGTACCGCACCGACACCGGCCACGATGCCGTCCATGATCAGTCCGTACAGCCAGTCTGCGATCACAGGATCTCCGTTCTCATCTGTCAGAATGCTGTTAAGAAGTGCCGGGATGCCCGGTACCCAGGTGCCAAACTCATGCGGATCCGGTTCTTCCACTTCCAGTGCTGCTTTGTAGGTTTCTTCGTTTACTTCCAACTCGGTTGTTTCACCGGTATCGCCGTCCAGAATATAGGCGGTATCTTCGCCGGCTTCATAGGCCTCAATGATCGCTGAAGCTTCTTCAAATGCCCCGGCGGCTTCATCCCATTCATCTCCGCCGCCTGCAATGAAATATCCGTCACCAAAGAGACCGTCATTGGCCCAGTCTGTCAGCCGGGTACCAACAGATACATTCCAGCCGCCCATGGCGATTGCATAAACCAGGAACATCACGACCGCAAAGATCGGCAGACCCAGCCAGCGGTTCGTCACGATCTTATCGATCTTGTCAGATGTCGTTAATGCATCTTTGGAAGCCTGTTTCTTCACCGCTTTTCCTACGATGCCGGTAATATAGTTATATCGCTGATTGGTGATGATGCTTTCTGCATCGTCATCCAGTTCTTTTTCACAATCGATGATGTGCTGTTCGATATGGGTCTTTACATCGTCTGCAAGCTGAAGATCAGCTACGACTTTCTCGTCCCGCTCAAACACCTTGACTGCATACCAGCGGACGAACTGCTGATCGACCTTGTCCTGCAAAGATTCTTCAATATGGGCGATCGCATGTTCAACGCTTCCTTCAAAAACAGATGGAAGCGGACCTGTTTTCTTATTCTTGGCCAGTTCGATCGCTTTTTCAGCGACTTCCACAGAACCCTGACCTTTCAGAGCTGAGGTCGTCATGACTTCACAGCCGAGCGCTTTGGCCAGTTTGGCGGTATCGATCGTATCACCGCGTTTAGCGACCAGATCCATCATATTGACGGCGACCACAACCGGAATGCCAAGCTCGATCAGCTGGGTCGTTAAGTAAAGGTTTCGCTCAATGTTGGTCCCATCGACGATGTTGATGATCGCATCCGGTTTCTCACCGACCAGATAGTTTCTGGCAACGACTTCTTCCAGCGTATAGGGCGACAGAGAATAGATGCCGGGGAGGTCCTGAATCACCACGTCCTTGTGATTTTTTAGTTTACCTTCTTTCTTTTCCACGGTAACGCCCGGCCAGTTGCCCACATACTGGTTCGAACCGGTCAGATCGTTGAACATGGTTGTTTTTCCGCTGTTCGGATTGCCTGCTAAGGCGATTCTGATTTCCACTTTATGATCCTCTCTTTCCTTTATTCCACTTCGATCATTTCTGCATCCGCTTTCCGGATGGACAGCTCATAAGCTCGGACCCGGATCTCAATGGGATCGCCAAGCGGCGCTACTTTTCTGACATAGATCTCGGTACCGCGGGTGATGCCCATATCCATGATCCGGCGTTTGACAGCGCCTTCACCATGAAGTTTGACAACCTTCACCGTATCGCCGATTTTTACGTCTCTCAAGGTCTTCATGTGTTTCTTCCTCCCCTATTTTCAAATCATGATTTTCTGTGCCATTTCTTTACTGATGGCAACCCGTGATTCTTTGATCTTGACGATCACGTTGCCGCCTACGGTAGAAATGACCGTTACGGTTTCCCCGGGAACAAAGCCCATATCCGCCAGATGCTGCCGCACCTCGTTCGTTCCGCCGATACGTGTAATGAGTCCGGGTTTTCCCGCATCTGCCATGATGATCGGCATCATTTTCCTTCCCCCTCCTGGACCTTATTGGGTTAGCATATCCTAACCAACGTCCCAAAAAAATAGTTAGCTTTCTCTAACCGTATCTGATTATAGTTAGTCATTGCTAACTTGTCAAGGATTTTTTCCTTGAAGATAGAACAAAAATATGTTAATCTGTAGCTAAATGATTAGCAGAAATGGAGATCTGATCTATGGCTTTGCAGGAATCAGGAGAAATGTATCTCGAGACGATCTACGTCCTTTCACAGAATTCTTCCCATGTCCGGGCGATCGACGTGGGTGAATATATGAACTTTTCCAAGCCCTCTGTGAGCCGAGCCATCGGCCTTCTTAAGAAGGATGGCCTTGTCATCACAGATGACCTGGGCGGCCTTAAGCTGACAGAAGCAGGCGAAAAGAGAGCCAGAAGCATCTACGAACGGCATACCGTGCTGAGCAAGCTTTTTATAGGGCTTGGTGTTGATGAGGAAACGGCTGTTAATGATGCCTGTCGAATCGAACATTATATCAGTGACAAAACTTTTGAGGCTATCAAAGCTCATATGACCGAATTCGGTTCCTGAGCTTTCTTATTCGTTCCATCCCATTATTTCATCCAGAACAGAATACACATTCCAGAACGGATCATCCACCGTGCGCGGATTCTCGTCCAGCTGATAAAGCTGTATGGGATCAGTCTGCGCCGGCCAGTAAGGAAGATCCGTTTTTTCGTCTTGTCCTGCAATTCCGTTCGGATCGCCGCAGGTCGCAAAATTGACATAATACTGTACCATCTGTCTGGAAAGAAGTCTGTCTTCTTCCGTATACAGGTCGGAGTCTTCCGGAATGCGGCCGTAAAGATAAACTTCTTCTCCACTGTGCCATGTACCGAGACGTCCGTTGTCCTTTGCAAAGTAGTAGGCATAAACAGGCGCGTTCTGCCTTCCGGCCTGACGGCTCAGGCAATAATGTCCATAGGTAAAGAAATAAGCTGAATAGAGTTTTTCCCAGTATTCCTTAGCCTGTGCATCCGTTTGCGGCTGATACAGTTTCAGTATTTCATCTGCCTTTTCGCCAAACATGGCACGGACTTTATCCGGATAATCCTTTAGTTTTGCATTGCCGAAAATGATAAACGCAGCGCCCTCATGAGCGTTGAATCCATGCATCAGCGGGACATTCATCGCGGTTCCGTCAAGATATGCTTCAAACGGTGTCTCTAAAAGCGCATAGCCGTCAACGGTGATATGATGCTGACTGGAAGCTTCAGCCACCAGTTGATCCGCAGAGACCTTTCGAAGCTCTTCTACCGAGGTGGCGCCATATCGCGCCTTGAGGGCATCTCCGCTCTTCAAAGCAGCTTCCATGAGCCGGAAAGAGTGAGCGGGCTCCCCAGAAGATACCGTCGAGCTTTCCAGCACAGCCCGGCAGAACAGTCCTTCGGCCAGAGGAGACGCAAGCAAGGCACTGACACAGGCGGAACCGGCTGACTCCCCGGCCACTGTCACATTCGAAGGATCACCGCCAAAGACGGCAATATTCTTCTGTACCCATTCCAGCGCTTTGATCTGGTCTAAAAGGCCGTAATTGCCCGTCGTTTTGTTGTCAGACTCAGCTATCAGTTCTTCATCAGCAAAGAAACCAAAGACACCCAGCCGGTAACCCATGTTTACCACGATCACGCCTTCATGTGCCAGCGTCTCTCCGGAATAATCATCATACCACGGCTGGCCGGTCTGGAGTGATCCGCCATGAATATAGACGATGACCGGCAGCTTATCCTCCGGTTTTGCATCTGCCGGCTGCCAGATATTGAGATAAAGACTGTCTTCACTGACCGGCGCGATATAATTATCTGTCAGCGAGATTTTGTAATCGTGATAGCCGATGAT
>JAFOIR010000336.1 GCA_017420625.1 Bacillota bacterium | reverse complement strand
CGATATGACCCGTGTGAACGCCAAGGGATATTTCGATTCCGCCGACAGCGAGGAGGCCCGTTACCAGGCAAAAGCCGCCATGTGTGCCCAGAGACTTGAGGACCTGAAAAAAGGCGAGTATAAACTTGGCGGCGGTGTGGTCGATCCGCTTCCGGAAGACGCGCCTTTCTTTGTGAAGGATTACTACGACTATTACAAAACTGAGCGAGGCTATCACGCCCGTTCCCTGAATTCCAACGGCGGCTGGAATGTCATCGGCTGCGAGAGCTTTGTCAACCAGCCGATCCTTCAGTATTCCAATGAGATCCGAAGCGCAGTCCTTCTGATTCACGGCGAGAACGCCCATTCCTGCTATTTCAGCAAAGACGCCTATGCTGACATGATCAAAGACAGTAGATACACGGACAACAAGGAACTCATGATCATCCCCGGTGCCGTCCACACCGATCTCTACGATGGCGGTGGAAAAGATGCCATCCCGTTCGACAAGCTGGATGCATTTTTCACCGAACATCTGCAGTAAAGGAGAACCGTATGAGCAGCGTACTTGTAATTTCCACCAGCCTCCGGGCGAAAAGCAATTCGGACATCCTGACAGAGAGTCTGGTCAAAGGCGCTCAGGACGCAGGACATGAAGTCGAACATATCAGCCTGAAGGGTAAGGAATTGAAATTCTGCATTGGCTGTCTTGTCTGCCAGAAGACACAAAAATGTGTACTGAAAGACGATGCGGTCTGGATCGTCGAAAAGGTCAAAAACGCGGACACCCTCGTGTTTGCCACACCGATCTACTACTATGAAATGAGCGGCCAGATGAAGACGCTGCTGGACCGTTTGAATCCTCTGTATCCCTCGGATTACAGATTCCGTAAAGTCTATATGTTGATGACAGCCACGGAAGATGAAGACTATGTGCCTGAAAAAGCCATAAGCGGCCTGCAGGGCTGGGTCGATTGTTTTGAAAAGGCAGAGCTTGCCGGATCACTATTCTGCGGCGGCATCTCCGATCCGGATGAGGCCTCCGGGAAAAAGGAGGAACAGGATGAAGCTTATGAATTCGGGAAATCTCTTAAGTAACAGAACCCGTATATCTGCTCTTTTGCTGGCCCTGATGCTCCTTCTTCTCACAGGCTGCAGCAGCACCGGGCCAGCGGAGACAGGAGCACTCACAGAGTCCGGCTCGGCGGAAGAAACGACTCTTCCGACAGTGACAGAACCGGCAACTAAGAATGAAGCTTCGGAACCTTATAGCACAAAATCTTCATTACCGGAAGGAACGGACAGAATGTTTTATGCACATGTAAATGGAAAGGTCCTGAAGATCCTTGCAGCTGAGAATCCTTCCGCAGACGCTTTCCTTGATCTTCTGAAGAGCGGAGACGTGCCAGTCGAAATGCACGACTACGGCAGCTTTGAGAAGGTCGGTCCTCTCGGGACCACGCTTCCCCAAAATGATGAGCAGATCACCACGGAGCCGGGTGATGTGATCCTCTACCAGGGCGATCAGATCACGATCTATTATGACGTAAACAACTGGAGCTTCACCCGTCTCGGAAAAGTGCAGGATTTATCTCAGGCTGAGCTGAAAGATATCCTCGGCAGTGGGAATGTCACAGTCACTTTTTCACTGTCTGAAGGACGGATGGAGCCGGAAAGCAGCAAAGTGCTCGTTGTGATCTTCTCCCGAACCGGGCATACAAAGCCTCTTGCCGAATACATCGCAGAGGATCTGAATGCGGATCTGTATGAAATCGAAGCGAAGGTTCCCTACACCGATGACGATATCAAGTATTACACGAACTGCCGTGCCGACAGGGAGCAGAACGATCCTTCCGCCCGTCCTGAGATTGCGGGAGGATTGCCGGACGTGACCGGATACGATACCGTCTTTATCGGGTATCCGATCTGGCACGGCCAGGCACCGAAGATCATTTACACTTTCCTGGAGGGAGTGGATCTGTCCGGAAAAACGATCATCCCTTTCTGCACTTCTCATTCCAGCCCGCTTGGGACAAGCGCCGAAAATCTCCATCCGCTTGCTCCGGACGCCGCGTGGATGGAAGGCAGACGTTTTGCCATCGGAACGACTGCCGGGGAGATTTCAGAATGGGTGAAGTCGCTGGATATCCTGAGCGGACAGCCGGCGGATACGGGAGTATTTGATTTTGAAAAACAGACCGTGCTCTTAAACAGCGGATATGAGATGCCCATCATCGGTCTTGGCACCTGGACGCTGTCCGATGACGAAGCGGAGAATTCCGTTTATCACGCCCTGAAGTCCGGGATGCGTCTCATCGACACAGCCCGGTACTATGGCAATGAAGTTGGCGTCGGGCGCGGGCTTCAAAAAGCGATCGACGAAGGTATCGTCACTAGGGAAGATGTATTTATCACCAGCAAGATCTACGGCGGAAACTATGAACACGCAGGCGGGATCATAGACGATGCATTGAAAGATCTGAACGTGGATTATATCGATCTGATGCTGATCCATCAGCCGGGTTATGATGACGAAGGCGTTTACAAGGCTATGGAGGATGCCGTACGCGCCGGAAAGCTTCGTTCGATCGGCATCTCGAATTACTACACGAAGGAACAGGTGGACGAAGTATTATCGTTTGCAACGATCGTTCCGGCGGTCATCCAGAATGAAAACCATCTGTACTATCAGAACACAGAACTGCAGGAATATGCAAGTCAGTACGGCATCGTGATCGAATCCTGGTATCCCTTCGGAGGCCGGGGCCACACATCCGAGCATTTCGGCAATGAAGTGATCAAAGAACTGGCAGAAAAGTACGGAAAGTCTTCTGCGCAGATCATCCTCCGGTGGCAGCTGCAGGCAGGCTTTATCGCCATCCCCGGTTCCTCCAATCCGGACCATATTGCCGAAAACTATGACATCTTTGATTTCGAACTGAGCAAAGAGGATATGCAGCGGATCCGGGAACTTGATCAGCATGAACGGTACGAGAACTGGTAAAACCGGCTGGGGACGATAAGTCCAATAATCAAAAAATGAAACCGAAGCCAGAGCAGGAAATCGGAAAATGATCCGAATCACTGCCGGAACAGGCGTAATTGAAGAAGCTCTGGAGATAGCCAGTGAAAGCCTGGAGGGCTTTATGAGATCATAAGAACGGACCGTATGGAAATTAATGCTTTATTGACCAATGCCGGAGTCTGACAACAGGCCCCGGCTCATTTTAGGCTTGAAAGTAGTGTAGTGGTTCTTGACAAAAGAGGTAACCCGGAATATAATAACAACTGTTATAGTGTTACGAGGTGACTCCTATGCCTAAGAAACCAACAACGACAAAAGAAGCTATGATCGACGGTGCCTTCCGTTTGATCAGGGAACATGGCCATGAAGCATTGACCGTGAGAAACCTGGCGTCTTTCCTGGGGTGCTCTACGCAGCCGATTATGTATCAGTTTCCGGATACGGACATCTTGAAAGATCTGACTTACCGGAAAGCAGATGCATTTCACAGCGAATATATACTTGCAGCCGGAGATCTTTTAGAAATGGGGCTCCGATATATCCGGTTTGCTGAAGAGGAGCCGCAGTTGTTCCGTTTTCTCTTTCAATCAGGCCGTTTTTCCGGCCTTAGCCTGGAGGACCTGATCCAGGCACCGGAAGCAGCTGATGTGCTTGCGACAGTCAGTTCGGAAGAAGGACTGACAACAGAAGAAGCGGTAGCTTTTTTTGAACCATTGGTAGCCGTTGTTCATGGTTATGCAAGTCTGATTGCAAACAATGGAATGAAATATGATCCCGATGCTATTCGAAGTGCATTAATAATGATTGTAGAAGGATTAGAGAGAGGAAGTAATCAAAATGACGAAGCTGTATCAAAAAAGTGAGATCACCTTTGCAATCCTATGGATTGTGATCTACGCGGTGGGCATGGGGACGCTGCAAAACAATTTTGGCCTCGATTCGCTGTGGCACATGCTCGGCCTAATCGTGATATCTGCAGTGATTTTCCTGTTTGTGAAAAAGAACGGGCTCATGGAAAAGTACGGCCTGGCCGGCTGGGCGAAGAACAGCAGCGCCATGCTGTGGTTCATTCCTTTGTGGCTTCTCTCCTGTATGAATCTCTTCGGCGGATTTCAGCCTGATTATCCTGTACCGGGACTGATCTATGCCGCCGTATCCATGGCTTTGGTCGGATTTGCAGAGGAACTGATCTTCCGAGGCTTCCTGTTCAAGGCCATGCTGAAGGACGGAAATGTGAACACAGCCATCATCGTTTCCTCCGTCACCTTCGGGATGGGGCATATTATTAATCTATTTATCGGACACGAGCTGCTTGCCACCCTTGCCCAGGTGGTCTTCGCGGTTGCCATGGGCTTTGTCTTTACGCTCGTGTTTTACAAGAGTGGGAGCCTTCTGCCCGGGATCCTGGCGCACAGCTTCATCGACGTAGCCTCTGTCTTCGCAGCCGACGAAGCCTCTCAGCTTGTGAATTGGATCCTGCATATCGTGGTCATCGTCGTATCTGTAGCTTACTGCCTGTATCTGGGAAAGCGTGTAGAGACGCCGGCAATCAATCGGGCAGGCACAAAACAGGAGGATCTGGCATGAAAAAATCATTCATTGGCGGAATGGCTTTAGGGGCAATTCTGGTATCGCTGATCCCGTACAGAGTTCAGACAGATGAAGAGACCGGTGTAGTCGAGATTCGGAGTCTGTTGTGGGCATGTAGAAAGACCCCGCCGAAAGAGGGAGAGGAAAAGGGCAGCTATGCATTTGCCATTCCTCCATCAGGACTGGACGACGAAGAGGCAAAAGATAAAACTGAATATTGACCATTACATAGCCAGGAACTGACAAGTGATCAGTCCCTGGCTTTTTTCATGCCCTTTTCCTTCGGCATAGGTGCACATGCGCTGCAGGAAGAGGGCTTTTTCATTATCACCCGCTTATTGCGGAGCTAACAAAGGAGAAAACACTTTATGGCATTTTTCAACAGTGCAGTCGGCGTACTGCAGAACTGTAAAACGGGAGAGGCAGTGAAAACTGCCTCATACATAAGACAGTATCGCATGAAATTGCCGAGACGTTT
>JAFOIR010000335.1 GCA_017420625.1 Bacillota bacterium | reverse complement strand
CCGATCTCACGGGTAGTCGGTGTGCTGTGATGCTCTCTGAAATATTCTCCGATATACTGGCTGATCTGTTCCATCAGTACTGTACTTTTGCTTCGCATGATACTTCCCTCTATCGTAAACAGCTTGTTTATGATAGATATTATACCTGTTTTCTTCTGAAAAAGCAATGCCTCCCGCATCTTATCGGGAGGCAAAATCTGACGTCAGCAGTCCTATTCATTTTCTGATCTTAACTCTTCTTCCAGTTCCTTCAGATAGGAAACAAGAAAAGCATGTCTTTTCAAAGCGATCTTTTTGGCTGTTTCTGTATTCATCCTGTCCTTCAAAAGCAGCAGTTTATCGTAAAAATGCTGTACTGTTTCTTCCATCGAACGCCCGTGCTCTCCGCCATATGCGAAAGTCCTGGCTACTCCGACTGCACCGATCGCATCCAATCGGTCTGCATCCTGTACGATCGCACCTTCCAGTGTTCGCGGATATGATCCCTGATTCTGGCTGAAAGAAACAGAGTTGATTGCTTCACAGATATACTCGATTTTCTCTTTCGGAACCCTCTGCTGTTCAAGGAAAGATCTGGCATTTTGATTATTCCTGGTATGAAACAGCTTATGATCATCCGCATCATGGAGAAGTGCAGAAAGCATCACGACAGTCCGATCACAGGCAGGTTCCTTCTCAGCGATCATCATGGCATTATGAAAAACGCGGATGGTATGATCAGCTCCGTGACCGCCGGAATTCCCCTTGAACAATTCCTGAATATAGGCGATCGTCTTTGTGCAAAGTTCATCCGGTAACTCGTTCTCTTTTACATCCATGCCGGATCCTCCTTCTTATGCTTTGACGGATGTACCATCGGGTAATCTCGCCAGAAGCCAGTGCGGCTGAGCACTGTCACAAGGATACTTGGCTGCAGCCTTAAGATCGATCTCAATTCCCCAGCCTGGTTTATCATTAGCCCAGGCAAAGCCATCGTGAATCTCGCTCATGCCCTGGAATATCTCCTGCACTTTTGGATCCTCCTCCATACCGCACCATTCCTGGATTCCGAAATTGGTCGTGGTCAAATCCAGATGTACATTTGCCATATGACCAATAGGAGAAACATCTCCCGGCCCATGCCAGGCTGTCTTGACACCAAAAGGCTCACAGTAGGCTGCCAGTTTACGTGCGGGTGTCACTCCGCCGATCTGAGAGACATGACAGCGGATATAGTCGATCCAGCGACTCTCGATCAGCGGCTGCCATTCCATGGGGTTATTGAACAGTTCACCCATTGCCAGAGGTGTGGCGCTGGCTTCGCGAATCTTCTTGAACCAGAAGCCGTCTTCCGGTGAGAGTGCATCTTCAAGGAAGAAAGGTCTGTACTGCTCGAGCTGTTTAGCCAGCCAGACAGCATCGATCGGGTTTAATCGTTCATGGACATCGTGTAAGAGTTCGATTTCCTCGCCAAAGCGGCTTCGGACATGATCAAAGAGCGCCGGGACGCTGCGCAGATATTTCTTTGCATCATAATAGGCACCTTCCGGGCTTCCTTCCGGTGTCTTCAGGAATGCTTCCTTTCCACCGTAACCGCCGTACTGGATCCGAAGATACTGATATCCCTCTTCCAGATACCGGCTTATGGCTTCATCGAGTGCCCCATAGTCGGTTGCATTGGTATGACGGTAGACCGGGACTGCCTCACGAACCTTTCCGCCCCAAAGCTGCCAGACCGGAGCATTCAGAACTTTCCCTGCGATATCCCATAGTGCCATATCACAGCCGGAGATGGCATTATTCAGTACCGGGCCGTTGCGCCAGTAGGATGAATTCATCATCACTGACCAATTGTCATTGATGGCCATCGCATCTCTTCCCTGAAGCAGCTGATCCATATATTCTTCGATCGCCGTTACCACCGCCTTATGCCGCTGTGTGTAGGTCGCACATCCATACCCATACAGTCCAGGCTGGTTGGTGTCGATCCGAACAATAATCAGATTCGATCCCTGCGGGCAGGTTTCAATCGCACTGACCTTTGTGATTCGAATATCAGACATGACTTGGTTTCACCTCCGTAATCATTTCTTCGTAGCTTCTCTCGATAAAGCCTTTATCCAGCGGATAAGCCTGAGCCCATCCCTCCGGAACGCTCGGCAGGGCAAGACCTCCGTCGATCCGAAGAGTCTCACCGGTGATATAGTCTGCCCTATCAGAAGACAGGAAAGCGGCTGCTTTCGCGATATCTTCCGCTGTACCTCTTCGGCCAAGCGGAACGATATCCCGATAGGGATATTTCAGCTTATCATCCTCTACATTCCGGACGTTGATCGCACCTGGTGCAATACAATTGACTCTTATATGATACGGAGCCAGTTCCAGTGCCAGAGATCGGCAGGAACGCTCGATGGCCGCTTTCATCCCGCCATAGACAAAGTCATTGGTATTGATCATTTGTCCGTGAACGGATGTAATAAAGATGATACTCCCGGGAATCCGGTCCCGGACCATATGTCTGGCTGCCGCTCCGGCACAGAGCATCTGGGCACTGTACAGCGTTGATGTCATGAAATTCATATCTTCCGGTGTCGCGACCAATATGCTGAATCGCCTGTCCTTTGCAGCATTGCAAACGATCACATCGATCCTTCCGAAGTCTTCATGAACCTGGTCGACCAATCTGGCCGGATCATTCAGATCTTCCATCGATGCCTGATAATACCGGCAGGAAACACCCTTTTCATCGATCAGCTGTTTCACTTCCCTGGCACCTTCTTCATATTCCCGATAGCTGAAGGCAATATCGTATCCTTCCGATGCCAGCTCCAGTGCAATTCCGCGTCCAATGCCGCGCGAGGCTCCTGTGATCAGCGCTGTCTTCTTTTCTGTCATAGCTGTCATAGCTTCTCCCTTCTTTATTGAAAGATCAGTGAGATATTGCCGTGAAGGATGATCCGGATAATTCCAATAACGACCAGATGTGCCGGATAATACAGATAGAACAGCCATTTCATGCCTTTCCATTTTCCCCTTTCGCCGCTGTAACATGAAAGGATGGGAATCGACAGAAACGTAAACATCTGCAGGATACCGTAGAGTTTATCCAGAAAGAGAAAATAAACAGCTGCATAGATGAATGTCCATAGGACGATATCCCATGCCTGCATTTTGAAATTTCCTCGATGAGCATACAGGAAGAAAGGACACATAACCGCAATACTGGACCAGTCCGACGGGAAGGAAATCACGCAGATGAGTACGATGGATACTATCTTCATCCATTGAGGAATACGATCATTCCGGCAGATGAAAATCAAAACAACTGCCCAGGCAAGGGACCACATCACGCTGGTCTGATTGAAAGCTCCGGTTGATAGCGGAAGGAAAGGAATTCCAAAGGCAAAATCATAAGCAAAGTGAGAGATGACAGCAAACAAAAACAGCCTCAGCATATACTTCCCGGGATGATGGGTATAATGGCAGCCTTCTGCGATAAAAAACCACATGATCGGAGCTGTCAGTCTCCCGATGATATGCAGCGCAAAAACATACCACACCGCTTGCGTGCCGGGAAACAGTGCCCAGACGAGATGATCGATCGTCATGGCAGCGATCGCAATCAATTTGATTTGATTAGCGTTCAGTGACAGTCGTCTTTCCATTTTTAAATATACCCCATTGTTCCGAGAATGCTTAAGAAACCGAATAAAGTGAAAACCGAAAGCAGTGAAGTGACCGCAACGATCTCTCCTGCCAATTCTTCATTTCCGCCCATGGATACGGCCGTACTATAGGAATTGACAGCAGCCGGTGCACCGCTGAACAAAAGAACTGCAATCAGATTAGCACCGCGAACTCCAAGCAGCACGGCTATTGTAACGATAATCAGAGGAAGTATGATCAGTTTTCCCGCACAGACATATGCCAGATGTCTGATCCACTTCTTCATCGTTTTGAAATTGAAACCGCACCCAAGAGCCAACATGGCAGCGGGTGTCGCCATAGCCGCCAGTTTACTGACCACACTGTTCATGATCAGACCTGGCAGTTTGATTCCGGAAAGGCTGACAGCAAGACCCAAAAGACTGCTGAAGACCATGGGATTCAGAATGATCTTTTTCAACAGTTTGAAAAATCCGGTCTTTCCATGCATCGAGGAACTTCCTCTGGCAGATTCAAATGCGTGAGTGGAACAGGTATTAACGATCGGGGTGATCACAACCACCAGTACAGCTGCCATACCGATCTCTGTCCCGAAGAAGCTGGAAACAATAGAAATGACCAGAAGATTGTAGTTGGCCTTATGAATGCCCTGAATCATGACCGGTGCAACCGTCTTATCCTTCTCAAAGTGATTAACGATCAGTGTAATCAGAATATAGGAAATGATACAGGAAACACCAACAAAAAGACCCAGCTTCCAGTCAAAGGTACTTCTGATGTCCGCATTATAAATGCTTTGAAAAATACTGCAAGGAAGAAAAACTTTGAATACCAGTGCGTTGATTCCATCTGCAGTACTTTTCTTAAATAAGCCAATCACACCCAGCAGATACCCGATCACCATAAACGCCAGAAGCGGAAAAACCGCATTAAAAGCCAGTACGATCGAATTCATCTTTATATCTCTCCATCTATTTGACCATTATTCTTCCTGTCGCAACTTCATACCCAAATTTGCGGTACAGGTCATGGGCATCCCTTGTCTTCAGCATTCCGTGCAGTCCGGCATATTCCGGACGGGATTCGATATAGGAAACCAGTGCCTTACCAAGTCCCTGATGCCGGTATGCTTCGTCGATGATCACGTCACAAAGGTAATAGGTCGTTGCATAATCACTGATGACCCTTGCGAATCCGACAAGCTTCTTTTCATCATCCAGATAAATGCCGTAGCAGGAAGAATTCTGCATGGCCTTTTCGATCGTCTCCAAGGAACGCTTATCCGCCCAATACGTCATCTTAAGAAGCCTTGCCACTTCTTCCACACGCATCTGATCCGCGCCATCTATAATTCTGTATTCCATGATATCTCTCAGAATGGTTTCAGATTCATATCCGGACTGCATCTGACGAGAAACTCGGCCAGAAGATCAATGCAGTCCTGGATGTCTTTGAGCGATCCCACCTCATCCGGATTATGCATATACCGAAGAGGGATCGAAACCAGAGCAAACGGTACCCCGATTCCAGTAAAATGCATGGTGTCTCCGTCGGTTCCGGTATGTCCGTTGGCGGCTTCAGTCTGAATCGACATATTCAGCTTTTTCGCACACTCGCGCAGCTGGGCATTCAATTTTTTGTGAATGGATGGATTATTGCAGATGACCGGACCTTTGCCGATTGCAACATCACCGGTAATCGCTTCGCTGATACCACAGT
>JAFOIR010000334.1 GCA_017420625.1 Bacillota bacterium | reverse complement strand
GCAGCGCTGGAATTTAATCTGTCCAGTACCAGCTTCAGAAGGAAGATCAGCGCAAGAAGAATCAGAAGGGCCAGAACGGCCAGTGTAATGATCGTATTTCTGCGGCGTCTGAGCTTCTTCATACGCTCTTCACGTTCTTTAGCGATTCTTGCTCTCTCTCTTTCCTGCTCCGCCCGGATCTGATCCGTTGATCGGCCGTATTCACTGGCAACACGATTGTCATTGCGCAGCCGGTAATTCCGATTCCGATACAGGTGTTTCATGTCCCGGATCAGTTCATCCGCCGACTGATAACGCCACTCCGGCAGTTTCTGTGTGAGTTTGAGGATGATATCACGAAGACCGGGCCAAAGCTGCGGTGCTTTGGCAGCCGGATCCGGGAAATTCTCATGAATCTGTTTCATCGCAACAGCGACCGGAGTCTCCGCTGTGAAGGGAAGTTCCTTTGTCGCCATCTCGTACATCGTAATACCGAGTGAATAAAGGTCCGAACGAATATCGACCTCTCCGCCTCTCGCCTGTTCCGGAGACAGATAATGAACCGAACCAAGCGTTTCACCGGTCGCAGTGACCGTCGTCTGCGTTGCCGCTTTGGCGATACCGAAATCCGTAACTTTTACATCGCCGGAAGGCGTCACCATGATATTCTGCGGTTTGATGTCACGATGAATGATGCCTCCGGCATGTGCTACCTTAAGTGCCTCGGCGATCTTGATCGCGATCTTGACCACTTCTTCAGAGCTGAGCATATCACGGCGTTTGATATATTCCTTCAGCGTAATTCCGTCGATATACTCCATAACGATATAGTCGCATCCGATCTCATGGCCAAGGTCATAGACTGCCACGATATTGGGATGTGTCAGACTTCCGGCAGCCAGTGCTTCCTTTTTGAATTTGTTCAGGATCGTCTCATCCAGCGCAAATTCCTGTTTCAGCACTTTGATAGCCACCAGACGGCTTAATTTATAATCTCGGGCTTTATATACGATCGCCATGCCCCCGGAACCGATTTCTTCCAGGATCTCATAACGTCTTCCCAGTACCCTTCCTGCTTCAAGCATCGATCTCATCCTCCCCCGCAAACTCGATCACAACCACGGAAATATTATCTTTACCGCCAGCCTCATTAGCTCTGTCGACTAATCGGTCAGCTGTCTCCTCCACACTTTTTTCCGCGGATAGTTCCTTCAGTATTTCCAGATCCGGAAGCATGTTGGAAAGTCCGTCCGAGCAAAGCAGGATCCGTTTCAGATCCGAAGTCTCAATCACATAATCGTCGATCTCTACTGTTTCATCAATACCAATGGCACGTGTAACCATATTTTTCTGCGGATGTACCCGTGCTTCTTCCTCCGTGATCGCACCGCTTCGAAGCAGCATCTCCACGACGGAATGGTCAATCGTGACACGGTCCAGCGTCAAAGGTGTTTCCTCCGATTGTTTGAGTCGGTACATACGGCTGTCACCCACATTGATACAATACAGATAATTTCCGCAGACTGTCACCGCTACAAAGGTAGTTCCCATGCCGCGGTAAGCCGGTGATTCTTCCGAAAGATAATAGATATAGCGGTTAGCCATCTGAAGTGCCGTTTTCATCAGAACGATGATATCGTCTTCCTCTTTCGAATGATCTTCTATATATTCACGGAAATACCGCAGTGCCTCGCTGGAAGCAAGGTCTCCGGCCCGATGTCCTCCCATACCGTCAGCAACCACAAACAGATTCGGAAGATATCCGACCGGATCCAGGGAGTAATATACCTGATCCTGGTTGATTGGTCGGACGATTCCCGTATCGCATCTGGCTGCTGCATTGATTCGGTTCTTATGCATGACTATCCTCCCTCAGCGCCTGGAGCTGTCTTTTATGCCTAAGCTGTCCACAGGCTGCGTCGATACTTTTTCCCATTTCCCTTCTTCGGGTGACGGGAATATGATGATGCTCCAGCACCTCGATAAACTGTCGGATTCTTTCTTCCTTCGGCCTTTCAAAGCCGCATTCCTTCACCGGATTGACCGGAATCACATTGACGTGACACAAAAGACCCGAAAGAAGCGCGCATAGCTCTTCGGCCAGCGCTCTGCTGTCGTTCAGATGATCGATCAGCAGATACTCAAAAGTAATTCTGCGGTTGGTTTTTCCTGTATAATAACGGCAGGCATCCATGAGCTCTTCCATCGATACCGCCTGAGCAATCCGCATGATCTTTTTGCGGACCGTATCGTTCGGCGCATGCAGCGAAACCGCCAAAGTCACCGGAAGATCCCTGTCTGTAAAGATCCTGATCTGATCCGGCAGGCCACAGGTTGAAACAGTAATATTCCTGAGGCTCAGATTCTTGCCTTCTTCCTCATGGATCAGATTCAAAAACCGGAACAGCTCCTGAATGTTATCAAAAGGTTCTCCGCACCCCATTACAACCACATGGGAAATACTGACCTTTGCATCCTTCTCTACAGCATAGATCTGGCCAGCCATTTCTCCTCCGGTCAGATTCCGATCCAGTCCCCGCAGGGTGGAAGCACAGAAGCGGCAGCCCATCCTGCATCCGGCCTGTGAAGAGATACACAGAGAATAACCGAACCGGTATTTCATCAGAACACATTCTGCACTCGTGCCTGTATCCTGAAATTCCACCAGATATTTGGCTGTTTCGTCTTCCGCGGTTTCCTTGCCCAGGATCTTTGGAAGATCAATTCTGAATTCTTCTTTTAATTTTTCCCGGAGCCGAAGAGGAACATCACTCATCTCATCGAAGGATGAAACATGGTGGGCATGAATCCATCGGAAAATGGGAACGGCCAGAAATGGCTTTTCCTGACATTCTGTCAGATACGCCCGCCATTCATCGATGCCAAGATCAATCCCTGAACGCATGATTCCTCCTCTCCGGAAATGTATTATCCTTCTTTTCTAAAAGCCGCAATAAAAAATCCGTCATATCCATTCGCCTGCGGCCAAAGTGTCAAATGTTTTTCGTCTGCTGCAATCTTTCCGGGAAAACAGCCGGACAGATCCAGTTCCTCGAACGAATCTGTGTTCTCCAAAAACTTAGTGACCTGCTGTTCGTTTTCTTCCTTCAGAAGCGTACAGGTGCTGTAAATGAGAACACCTCCCTTTTTCAGCATCCTGGCTGCTTCCAGAAGCATCTTCTCCTGCAGATCAGACAGATCCGCAATATCTTCTTCTCTTCTTTGAAGCAAAATATCCGGTTTGCTGCGGATCGTTCCGATCCCGCTGCACGGTGCATCAAGCAGGATCAGATCAAAGGTTTCCTTCTCCTCTTCCCGAATCCTGAGAGCATCCTTTACCTCCGCTTTCAGATTTTCAAGATGAAGCCTTTTTCTGTTCTCTTCTATCAGCCGGACGCGGGCCGGGTACAGATCACGGCTGATGACCAAAGCATCTGTCCGTTTTGCTATCATACAGGATTTACTGCCCGGAGCCGCACACATATCCAGGATCTTCATCCCTTCTCCTCTCCCGGGGATAAAGGACAACAGTGCCTGAGCTGCCGCCATACTGCTTTCACCCTGCACACTGATCGATCCTTCCGCAAAAGCCGGCCACTCGGCGATTCGTGCCCCTTCCCGAAGATAGAAGGCATCCGGACAGAGTGTTCCCGGCCAGAGGTCGGTTATCTTCGCAAGATCTTTCAGGATTTGTTCTCTTTCTTCTCCTTCTGCATCGATTCGTATCGAAACAGGCCGCTGCTCAGCAAAGATCTTCGCAAGTTCATCTGTTTTTTCTTTTCCGTATTGTTCGATCAGGCGCTTTTCCAGCCATGCCGGAAATGTGACCCTTCTCTCCGGTACCAGAATCTTTTTCTCCTGATCCCTCACGACCGAACGCAGCACTCCATTGACATAACCCGAAAAAGATTTGCCCCGGCTTTTTTTGAGGGCATCAACTGTAGATGATACGGCAGCATACGGACGGATCCCGTCCATAAAAAGAATCTGACAGATCCCGATCCGAAGCGCACTCAAAACCTCAGGATGAAGCTTCTTCAAAGGAGTTCTGGAATACTTTTCGATCACCCGGTCAATCGGGGAAAGAAAAGTGATCGTGCGGTAAACGATCTGTGTGAGCAGTTTTCTGTCCTGTTCAGAAAGATCATCGGATTCCTTCAGCAAAGAGGAAAGAACCAGCTGGGAATATCCCTTTTCTTCCGAGATCATATGTACCGCACGCATGGCCGTCCTTCTTACATCAGTCACGGCGCCGGCCGCCTCCATAGATCAGAATCAGTCGAAGCAGATTTGCCAGAGCCTGAGCCAGCGCAGCCACATAAGTCAGTGCAGCCGCCACAAGAACCTTTCTGGCACCTGTGAGTTCTTCGCTGGTAAGATACATTCCGTCTCCCAGAATCCGAAGAGCCCTTCTGGATGCATTAAATTCCACCGGCAGCGTCAGCAGCTGGAAAACCACAGAAAGACCAAACAGCGCAATACCGCCCATAATGACGTAATAGCTCAGATCGGAAGCCATCCCCTGTGAGCTGAGCCGTCCGATGATCACACCGATCAGAATCAGCGGAATAGACAAATTGGAACCGATCCTCGTTGCCGGAATGATGGCATTGCGAATAGAAAGCGGCGCATATCCATCCTGATGCTGAATCGCATGGCCGCATTCATGTGCGGCAACTCCGATCGCTGCAATGGAATGACCGTTGAAAACAGAACCGGACAGGCGAAGCACTCTGGCAGAAGGATCGTAATGATCCGATAGTTCTCCGCCGGTCATCTCAACCGGGACATCATAGATGCCTGCCTGCTGAAGGATCATCTCTGCGACCGCCTTTCCGGTCAAACCCCGGCTGGTCGGTACAGAAGAATACTTCCGGTACGTGCTCTTGACGATTCCCTGCGCGATCAGCGCAAAGATAACTGTCGGCAGTACCAGGATGATATAGTATGAATCAAACCAGATCATTGATAACTCCTAACTTTTCGGGAATCTGTCTCACACCACGCAGAAAATCAGCGGCTGCCATGGCTTTTTTCCCCTGCAGCTGCAGCTTTGTGATCTCCAGAATTCCATCGCCTGTCTGAACCAGAAACTTCGGTTTTTTCCCGGTTGCTTCCTCTGCAAGAATCGTCCCGGGAATTGCTGACGGATTTTCAGCTTCCCTTATACGGGCTTCCAGAAGGGTAAGTTTCTTGTCTTCAAAGAACGAATAGGCTCCCGGCCAGACATGAAATCCACGAATCATCCGGTCAATGTCCTGTGCCGGCCGATTCCAGTCAATCAGGCCGTCCTCCTTGACGATGATCGGAGCATAAGTCGCTTTTTCTTCTTCCTGTCTGATCTGCGGAAGGATCTGTCCATCTGCCAGTTTTTCTACTGTTTCCCGAATGAGAAGACTGCCCGCCTTTGAAAGCTTATGAAGCAGCGTTTCTTCTGTCTCATCCGGAAGGATCTCAACTTCCTTCTGCAGCAGAATATCACCGGTATCCATGCCTTTATCCATCTTCATGGCCGTTACACCGGTCACTTTTTCACCTCGAACGATCGACCACTGAATCGGAGCAGCTCCCCGGTACTTCGGAAGCAGGGAGGCATGCATATTGATGCAGCCATGCGGAGGGATATTCAGGATCTCTTCCGAGAGGATCTGCCCGTAAGCGGTGACTACGATCAGATCCGGATTCAGATCTTTCAGCTGCTGAACCGGTCTTTCCTTCTTGATCCGTCGTGGCTGAAAGACCGGGATCCCTTCACTTAGCGCCAGTTCTTTGACAGGCGGAGGTGTCAGGATCTGTTTGCGTCCTACCGGTTTGTCCGGCTGTGTAAATACACCGACGATCTCAGCTTTGTCCTTCATCGAAAGGAGTTCTTTCAGAACATCCGCTGCGATCTCGGGCGTTCCCATATATACGATTCTCACTCGCGTTTTACCCATTCTTCGACTTTATCGATATAGACCTGACCTTTCAGATGATCGATCTCATGACAGAATGCTCTGGCAAGTAAACCTTCACCTGTTTTTTCAAATACCGCACCTTCCCGATCCAGAGCCCGAACCGTGACAATGTTCGGCCTGGTAACATAACCGGCTTTTCCCGGAAAGCTGAGGCATCCTTCCTGGCCTCTTTGCTCACCTTCTTCATGAATGATCTCCGGGTTGATCAGGACCATCTTTTCTCCCTCTTCTCCCGTATCGATCACGACGATCTGCTTGAGCACGCCAACCTGCGGGGCAGCCAGACCGACTCCTTCCGCATCGTACATGGTGTCAAACATATCATCGATC
This sequence comes from Bacillota bacterium, assembly GCA_017420625.1. Next base: position 25,356 of record JAFOIR010000334.1, on the reverse strand, counting down.
AGAGTCTGAGTCCTCTGATCCAGTTTTTCTACCGGTCTTGATACTTTTCTCAGAATCGGATCATCATCGACCCGGATATTGCGAAGTGCCATTTTATTTCCTCCTATTGAATCGTCATCGGATCGATATCCGCCATGATCACAACGTATCTGGCAAGATCCGACCGTTCTTTAAAACGATCAATCGTATATCGTACAAAGTTCCTGAGTCTGTCTTCTTCTGCGCACTTGATCAGGAGCTTCCATCTGAAAACATTATTGATCCTGAAAAGCTGTGCCGGGGAAGGTCCGAGTATCTCAATGGACTTTCCCTTTGCATAGTTCCTCATCAGTTCAGCCATCTGTTTCGCAGCGCTGGTCACATTGTCTTCTCTTCGGGACTGTATGATCACCTGACCAAGATGCGTAAACGGCGGGCACTGCATGAGACGTCTTGCAGCGATTTCATTTTTGTAAAACCCGGGATAATCCTGCTCACTGGCTTTGACCAGACAGTAGTGTTCCGGTGAGAATGTCTGAATCAGAACTTCTCCCGGAAGATCTCCTCTCCCGGCTCGGCCGGCAACCTGGGTAAGCAGCTGAAATGTCCGCTCGCTGCTGTGAAAGTCGGCATTATACAATGTCATATCAGCTGCCAGCACACCGACCAGTGTTACTTTGGGAAAATCAAATCCCTTGGCGACCATCTGCGTTCCGATCAGGATATCTCCTTCCCCCTGCCGGAATTTCTGATAGACTTCTTCGTAGTCTTCGCGCTTTTTCATGGTCCCCATATCCATCCTGCAGATCGAAGCACCGGGAAACAGCCTTGCCGCTTCTTCCTCGACCCTCTCCGTACCTACACCGAAACTGCGAATATGGATCGAACCACAGGAGGGACAGATACTGGGAAGTCTGACTTCCTTTCCACAGTGATGGCAGATCAGCCGGTCTGATTCTTTATGATAGGTATAGGGCATATAGCAGCGGGGACATTTGAGTACAAACCCACAGCTGCGGCAATTGACGAAAGTCGCATACCCTTTCCGGTTAAGAAACAGGATCGTCTGTTCCTTCCGTTCCAGCCGCTGTCTGATTTTTTCTGTCAGTTCACTGCAGAAAATCCCCATATTGCCGTTCTGCATCTCCAGGCGCATATCCACCAGTCTGGAAGACGGAAGGTGAGAAGAACGAACGGCTCTTTTCGGCAGTTCAAGAAGTGCAATTTCTCCGTTCTGAGCGCGGTAGTATGTGGAAAGATCCGGCGTTGCAGATCCAAGAACCAGAGGACAACCGTCCAGGCGGCACATCATTTCAGCCACTTCCCTGGCATGATAATGCGGCGAAAGCTGATCGGAACGATAGCTCGATTCATGCTCTTCATCCAGAATCACCAGTCCCAGGTCTTTCATCGGCATAAACAAAGCGGATCTGGGTCCGATCATCACCTGATATTTTCCTTCAGCTGCCTCATGCCACACAACTGTCCGCTCTTTGTCCGTCATCCGGCTGTGTGTAAAACCGACAGCTTCTCCGAACCGCTCCCGAAAAACTTCAATGAGCTGAGGCGTCAGACTGATCTCCGGAACCAGCAGGATCGTACGTCTGCCGCGGGTGAATGCTTCACGGATCACACGCATATAAACTTCCGTCTTTCCGCTTCCTGTAATGCCAAACAGCAGGTATTCTCTGAACTCTTTCTTTTCCAGACTGTCTGTTATTTTTTGAACAGCAGAAAGCTGCTGCTCATTAAGGAGCGGCCAGAGATCTTTTTGTTCACACTCAAAAGAAGCCGGCGCCTCTTCCTCCGACTTGATTTGGGACTTTTCCTCTGTACCTTCACGAAGTTTTCCGGCTGCTTTGGACAGCGAACTTTTTGTTCTTGAAGGCAGTTTTGGTAAAAATAAGGCAAGAGAAGCAGAAAGCGGAGACATATATCGCTCCGCTATCGATTTTGCCAGTCTGATTTCTCTCTCTCGAAGAAGCGGTTCTTCCTGCAGGACCGAATGAATGCTCTTTAGTTTATCGATCTTATCACCGATCGTTTTTTCCTCTTCCGGCCTGAGCGACTCACAAAGTTCCAGGATATATCCTCGTTTCAGCTGATCATGGGCTCCAAAGGGAACCCTGACAAGCTGTCCCGGGCAGAGCACTTCCTGAAGAGATTCCGGCACCAGATACGTAAAGATCCGATCCACTTTCTGATGATGGACGTCAATTACGATACTGGCGTAACGAGGTTTCATTTATTCTTCGTCATCAACTGAAGTGGAAAGATCCACTTCATCCAGCGGGTTGGTCTCCTCTTCGGTCTCGTAAACAGGCTCAACTGTAACAATACCGAGCTTTTCCTTGTCCATTTCCTTGACGGCCAGAGAAAGGGTCCGCCCATCTACGTCATCAGCGACCATGGCCGGATCTCCATCCACCAGGTCACGAGCTCTTTTAGCGATTGCCATAACCAGGGTATAACGGCTGTCGATCTTCGGCTCGCCCATTGATTCATTAACATTGTTGACCCGATCGATCAATTCCATATATGAAGGGTGCAGCATGTAAGACTCCTTTAATATTGATATCAGTCCTTTATTATACCAGATTCAGACTCTGTTTTCAAGCACTTCCGACTCGAGTCTTTCCAAAAGATCGCTTCGGCCTGGTGCGATTCCGGTTCTTGTCTGAATGATCCGATGAAGTTCCCGGATACAGGCTTCCAGGTCGTCATTCACGATCAGAAAATCATACTTCCTGGCAATTCCCAGTTCTTCTTCTCTTGCTTTTTTCAGTCTTTTTTCGATTTTTTCTTCCGTCTCCGTGCCTCGTCCCACCAGCCTGCGCTTCAGCTCCTGCATACTCGGAGGCAGCATATAGATCAGGATGGCTTCCGGAAGCTGCTCTTTGACTTTCATTGCACCGGCAGCCTCGATCTCCAGGATCACATCATGTCCTTTTGCCAGTTCCTCTAAAACATAGGATTTTGGCGTTCCGTAATACTGATCCACGTAAGAAGCCCATTCAAAGAAATCCCCTTCACGGATTTTATCTTCAAAAGCTTCTTTACTGATAAAATGATACGCGACTCCGTCAACCTCTCCGGGTCTTGGATCCCTTGTCGTCGCTGAAACGGACAACGCATAAGGATAGCGCGAAACGAGCTCTTTGACAGCGGTCCCTTTCCCTACACCGGAAAAACCGGATATGACAGCCAATGTTCCTTTATTCATGCGCCACCTCCTGTATTGTTGAGTCTCTCAGCCATGGTTTCGGTCGCAATAGCGCAGACCATCACTGTGCCCTGGATCATATATAATACTGTACGTACCTTTCGTCCAAAAGTTGCATCGATCAGCATCCCTGCTTCCTTTGCTTCCTGGATCCTTCGGCGGATCGGCGCAGAATCAGGAGGCAGAATTGCCGTCACTTTATCCGCATCCACAAAACTGCCGAATCCTGCACTGACAAATCTACTCAATATTCTGTACCTGCTCTCTGATTTTTTCGATCAGATTTTTCATCTGAAGTGCTGTCTGGGTTACTGTCAGATCGTTGGATTTGGAAGCGATGGTATTCGCTTCACGATTGAGCTCCTGTGTCAGAAAGTCCAGTTTCCGTCCGACAGGCTCTCCGGAAAAGATGATCTTCCGATACTGAGAGATATGACTCTTCAGTCTTGTGATTTCTTCATCGATGCAGCAGCGATCAGCAAAGATCGTTACCTCTGTCTCCAGTCTTCCTTCATCAATCTTCGGAACCTTGGTTTCATCCAGATATTCCTGCATTCTCTGATAGAGTTTCTCCTGGTAGCTTTTCACTACTTCCGGCGCTCTTTTCTCTACTTCTCTGACGCAGACCTCCAGTTCATCCAGCTTCTGCCCAAAGTCTTTCCTGAGGTTCTGTCCCTCTTCTTCCCGCATACGGATCAGTCCATCCAGTGCCTGACTTAATGCATCCAGAAGGATAGGTCTCAATTCTTCCGGATCCCAGGAGGCCTTATCCACTTCCAGAACTTCCGGCAGGGAAAGAACAGAAGAAAGTTTCAGATCATTCTCCAGATGATACGCATCCGCTGCTTCCTCGAGCGCTTTCAGATATCCTTCCAGATTTGACCGGTTCAGCCAGATCTGTCCCTGTGCATCACTGTGATTCTGATAAGAAACAAATACATCTACCTTTCCACGGGACAAGCGTTCCTTGAGTACCCGGCGAATATCCGCTTCCAGCACTGAAAGGGAATGATGGATCCGAATGCTGCTCTCCAGATAACGATGATTGACGGACTTTAATTCCACGGTAAAGCTGAATCCGTTTTTCTCCGCTTCTCCACGGCCGAAACCTGTCATACTGTTCATGCTTTCTTCCTTCCCAAGCGACAAAATTTGCGGTTATATTTTAGCATATCTCCTCTTTAAATGTAAAGCTAAACGCGTTATACTATATGAGTTATTAATCTACAGACGGAGTCCATATGATACGATTATCCGACCTTAAGCTTCCTGTCGGGACCGACGAGAACGCACTGAAAAATGCCATACGCAAAGAACTTGGCCTAAGCGATCAGCATCCCTTCAGCTACGTCATCCGTCACCGCTCGCTGGACGCCAGACGATCCCATGCATTTACCTTTCTCTATACCATCGATGTCATGGTATCAAAGGAAGACAAGATCTATGAACGCGGCATGAAACAACATAAGAAATGGCAGCGTCTTCTTAGTGTGCCTTCTTATCAGATGATCCTTCCTTCCCGGAAGCCATCCTCTCGTCCCGTGGTGGTCGGACTCGGTCCTGCCGGACTTTTTGCCGGTCTTCTTCTCAGCCGTGCCGGTCTTAACCCGATTCTCATTGAACGCGGACGCCGGGTGGAGGAAAGAAAAGAAGATACGCTGCGCTTCTTCCGTGACCGTATCCTGGATCCGGAATCCAACGTTCAGTTCGGAGAAGGCGGTGCAGGCACTTTTTCAGACGGGAAAGTGAATACGCTGGTCAAAGATCCTTCTCACCGCGGAAGGTTTGTTCTCGAAGAAATGGTCAAAGCTGGTGCACCGGAAACGATTCTGTATGACGCCAAACCGCATATCGGTACCGATCGTCTCCAGAAAGTCGTTCAGGCACTTCGCGAAGAAATGATCACAAACGGCGCGGAAGTTTTGTTTGAGACCAGAATGACCGATCTTGTCCTTTCCGAAGATCAGACCAGACTGTGCGGGATCATTGCAGAAGACCGAAGCGGGAAAAGACTGATCCAGACAGATACGGTCTTTCTCGGGATCGGACACAGTGCCCGCGATACATTCCGGATGCTGTCCGATCATCAGATCCCCATGGAAGAAAAAGCTTTTGCTGTTGGTCTTCGGATCGAACATCCAAGACAAATGATCGACCGATCCCAATACCGGGAATATGCAGGTCATCCTGCCTTGGGTGCTGCAAGCTACAAACTGACCTATCACTCCTCTTCCGGAAGGGGTGTCTATACTTTCTGCATGTGTCCAGGCGGAACAGTCGTTGCTGCCGCTTCGGAAAAAGAGACCATTGTGACCAACGGAATGAGCAATTATGCGCGTGACGAAGAAAACAGCAACAGCGCACTTCTGGTCACAGTCACACCGGATGATTATCAAAGCTACTCTCAGCCGGATGAGCCGCATCTTGCCGGAATCCGATTCCAGCAGGATCTGGAAAAATGTGCCTATCAGCTGGGTGGAAGCGATTACAGCGCCCCGATTCAGCGTGTCGATGATTTTCTCTCTCATCAGGACCGTGTCACTGCACTTGGTGAAGTACAGCCTTCCTATACTGGCTCGGTCAGACAAACTGACCTTCATGAGCTGCTGCCGGAATACCTGACGCGCCCGCTGGAAGAGGGTATCGTTTCCTTCGGGCAGAAAATTGCGGGTTTTGACAGACCGGATGCGATCCTCACCGGGGTTGAATCCCGCAGTTCATCCCCTGTCCGCATTCTTCGCGGCGACAATTTTGAAAGCACGATGGTTCGCGGTCTGTTTCCGATCGGAGAAGGCGCCGGTTATGCCGGCGGCATCATGTCTGCTGCCATGGACGGAATGAAAGCCTGCGAAGCCTATCTTAGCAATCTTCAGGAGTCACTATGAAAGCATTTATCATCAGCGATATCAAAGTCTTTATGGCCGGTCTGTTATCCGGCACTCTCTTGAGCGACTGGGAATTCCGCTCTCTGGATATGGGACTGACGGTTCGGATCCATCTGGATGGAAAAAGAAATCTTTCCTATCTTCCGGAAACGGAAAGGGAGGGACAGTCAGAATACATTCACTGGGATGAAATCCAGTCTAAGGTCCGTATGCTCATCCAGGGAGGCAATACACCCAGCTTTATGAATCTGACCATGGCGATTCCTCCGCAGAGGATGAAGGATGTCATTTCTGATACAGTCGAATCCTATCAGCTTAATATTCGTTTCGAGACAACCGATGAAAACGGAAAATCCTCTCCTCACCTCACACTGATTACCGGGGTTTCCAACCGCACTTTCAGCATGGACAAAAACCCCGAACGCATCTGGGACAGCAAGGTACCCGAATACTTTACAAAAAAAGGGCTTCCCATCCGGGAAGCCGATTGATGCTAATCGATTTGTGCCAAATATAACTTCAGCATTTCCATACTCTCCCGGCAAGCCTGCCAGCCTCCAAGCGAGAACTGGGCTCCGCCGGGCCTTTTCATTTGTTCTTCCGAAAGATCTCCTGTGCTTCGATAGTGCGTTTCCAATGACAAAAAACCCTGATAGCCGGAATCTTTTACGGCCTGCAGCAAGGAAGGGAAATCAACTTCTCCGGTTCCGACCTTAACCGCTTGCGGCCCTTCATCCGTCCGTCTTGCATCTTTGATATGGATATGACGAACAAATGGTCTGACCGCATTCCATCCGTCCGGATAAGGAATTTCTTCCTCCGGATCCCATATATCGTTCCCCGGATCATAGATCGCACCGGCATTCGGCCGATCGATGATCTCAAGGAATCTGCGAAGGGCACAGTGGTTTTTGGTCGTAACGGACGGATCCGCTTCGAAAAGAAGCTCGATTCCCTCCTGTTCCAGTCTTTTGACCGGCTCGATCAGCGCTTTCGCACACAGCTTCAATTCCGGTGCATCATCAGAAAAGAAACCAAATCCCCGGATAGAACGCACATGCAGGATCTTTGCTGCTACAGCCAGTTTTTCAAGTTTTGCTTTTTGTTCTATCCTGTCCCGGTACAGGCATTTTCCAAAGGAACCTGCCAGATTGCATATACATAATCCGGCTTCCCTTACTGTCTCATCGATTTCAGATAATCTTTCCGCGGACAGCTCTTCCAGAGGAAGGTTGTCAATGGTTCTCAGTTCCAGTCCTTCAAGACCAAAATCCTTGGCAAAACGAATTGCTTCGGACAGATCCTGCGTAAACTCATCGGTAATGATCGAAAGCTTCATTCGGGTATTACCAGAAGCTCATGACCCAGTACATAATACCCTGATAACGATAACTGGAGATACCCACGCTGGACATGGTCGGATCCGTCAGGTTATCGTAGTGATCAGGAGAAGTATACCAACCCTCGAAAACATCATCAACGGTGGGATAACCCCAGGCGATATTCTCATGCTGCGGACCATAGTTGCTGTAATGTCCGCCGCCCGGACGGTAATGGGAGAAGGATACGGTGATCTCCTGTGCACGGACTGCTGCAAAGGAAGCCAGATCATCGGACCAGGAAAGCGGTGCGATTCCAAGGGAAGCTCTCAGTTCATTCGTCTTGTTGAAGATCTCCCAGGAATAATCATAGTAGTAATCGCCGTCCGAAGGAATATCATACGTCGGAATGGTTTCTTCTTCATCTTCGGAATCATCTTCATTTTCAGAGTCGTTCTCGTCTTCGGAATCTTCTTCGTTTTCGGAGTCTTCCTCAGCCGTAGTTTCATCTTCACTTTCTTCCGATGATTCTTCTTCGGATTCTTCTTCCTGAACGCTCTCCTCTTCGCTCTCCTCCGATGATTCTTCTTCGGAGGATTCTTCTTCTACTTCGTAGGATGTCTCATCATCAGAAGATTCTTCATAGGATTCTTCATCATAGGAAGTTTCCTCATAGGATTCTTCTTCATAGGACTCCTCTTCGTAAGCGGTATCATCTATTGATTCTTCTTCGTAGGACTCTTCTTCAGCCGTTTCTTCCTGGCTTTCTTCCGATTCCTGGATTTCCTGCGCAGCTTCAACGATCTTTCCGCTGGTTTCTGCTGCGGAAACATCCCGCCACATCTTCAGCTCGCCGTCTTCATTGAAAAGATAAGTCTGATTGCCGGAAGCATCTTTGGTAGCAAGAAGAACGACACTCATATCCAGCGGCGCTGAAGTCGCAATTGCCATATCCTCTACTGCGACAACCGATCCGATCATAGCGGTCGAATAAACTCTCTGAGACTCATCGCGGTTTTCTTTTTCCAGTTCTTCTGCAGCTTTTTCCTCTTCTGCTTTCTGAACTTCAACTTCCATGTAGCTGACGACAGGCTCGATGATGCCTCTGACACAGGCCGTACCGAGTGTTTCAAATGTGGCCGTCTTTACGGTAGGAACAGCACTGGCAACACTCAGCGCAAGCGTATTCGTTTCCGGAGCGGAAGCCTCTGAAGCTTCTTTCATCGTCTCTTCGATCACCGGTACAACGGAACTTTCCGCTGCACCTGCAGATTCTTTCTGGGGAAGCCAGTTCCCGTAGCCCACAAGGCCGCAGGAGACAAGCAGCACAAGGGCAATCATCAAATATCGTTTCATATATATCAACTCCTCGAAAAAGCTAATTATTACGGATTTGTTACAAAAGTATAACACATATTTTCCCCGTAATCAATACTTTTCTAAAAAATTGTCACGATTTTGAAACGAATTTTTCTGCTTTCTTCATTTCTTCAGCCGGCACTTCGATCGACTGTTCATGGGTATAGCGAACGAAACCCGGCTTGCTTCCTGCAGGTTTTTTAACATACATCACGCGGGTGTGATCTACCGTAACGCGGTTCTCCTCACCGGCACTGCTGTGAAGAGCCGCCTGGGCTGCTCCCTGAAGAATACTTTTTTCCGTATAGTCTTTCCCGAAAACAAGATCCTGCACCAGAAGAATCACATGTGAACCAGGGATATTCTTAACATGAAACCATTCATCCCTTGGTCTTGCCATACGAAAAGTCAGATAGTCATTCTGAACATTATTCTTTCCGATATAACCTTTAACGCCCTCTTCCGTCAAAAAACCAAGAGGCTTGGATTTCTGAAGATTCTTCTTTCCTTTGACAGTTTTCTTCAGATATCCGTTGGCACTCATCTCCTCCCTGATATCCATCAGATCCTGTTCACAGTCCGACAGATCCAGTGCAGCCAGGACGCTCTCCAGATAGGCCTTCTCTTCCCGGGTGGATTCCATCTGACCGATAAGGGCTTCTTCCGTCCGCTTCAGTTTGTTATACCGCCGATAGTATTTCTGTGCATTCTGGGCCGGCGAAAGATGCGGATCCAGACTGATGCGTACGAGCGGCATCTCTTCTTGGTAGTAGTTGGGCAGATCACAAAAGCTCATGCCCTCCTTCAGCTGATAAACATTCGCTGTGATCAGATCGGCTTTGATCTTGTCCTCTTCTCTGCTTTTTGTATCCTCCATTGATTTTTCCTGGAGAATCAGTTTCTTTCGGACGCGATCGAGGTTCGTCGTGAGCAGATGCCGAAGATCCTGTGCCTTCTGTTTCAGAACATCGGTTTTCTGGATTCTGGCATAATACTCATCCAGCAAAAGATCAAGCGAAGGATAACTCCGGCCTAAGGTGCCTTCCATGCTCTGATAGTCAATGACTGAAAAATCAAGCGGCGTTCCTTCCTCGCTGACATAGAGCTGGTAGGGTCCCCTTGCAGCTTTCAGCTGGCTGATCATCGTGACGAGTGATTCATAGAATCCGTATTTTCTTTCTTCAGTAAGCTCTGAGAAGATCTCCTTTTCATCTACTTTGCATCGAAAAAGAAGCTCTCGGGAAGAAAAGGGACTGAATCCATGAAAGGAGGTATAAACAGCCTTCAGTATAGGGCCCGGCGCTATGATCCGGTCCAGCCACCTGTTGATCTCCTCACGCGAACGATCTTTTGTCTCTTCGATAAAAACAAGCGGATCTGTCTTTTCATTATGTGTTGGCCAGGTATAGAAAAGCCCCGGCCCGATCTGCCGTACAGAACTCATCAGAGGGTTCACATGGCGGATGGAATCGATGATCCGCATATTGTCATCGACCAGGATCAGATTCGAATGTTTGCCCATCACTTCCAGAATCAGCGTTTTGGTCCGTATATCGCCCAGTTCATCCAGTGCTTCCACATCAATCCGGAGGATCCGGTCAAAATGGATCTGAGAGATATCCGTGATCTTACCGTTGCCGAGATGTTTTCTGAGCAGCATACAGAACATCGGCGGAGAAAGCGGTGTTTCTGTTTTTTTCTGTGTCAGCTGAAATCTGGCACTGGAGGCCCCGGCACAGAGCAGCAGATGAAAAACACTGCCTCTTGAGCGGATATTCATAACGATCTGGTCTGCTTCCGGCTGATAGATCTTATCGATCCTTCCTCCTGCCAGAAGCTCATAAAGCTCTTCTGCTACACGATGGGCAGAAAATCCATCAAACGGCATTATTATTTTTCCTCTTCAAACGGGAAACGGATCCCGGCAATTTTTCTCATCTTTTCCATCAGTCCACATACCATCAGGGCTTTTTCCTGAAGTTCTTCCATTTTTGAAGCAGGCAGGATCCCATCAATCAGATCTGCAAAAGTATCCGCCTCTCTTCCCATCAGTATCGGCTTTGTCTGTTCACCAAAGATCTCCTTTGCCTGTCCGTTTCTCTCATACAAGGTGATGCCGGTCAGCTGAGAGATCGATTCAATCGTCAGGGTTGCCTCGTCTCCGATGATCTGTGAGCAGCTGCGGCTCTGACCCACTTTACTGAATGAGAACGTTACGGTCTGATCCGGGTAGATCAGCAGCGCTTCTCCGGATCGGTCGGATCCGGACTCAAGAAAGCAGCTGTGCATCCTGACTTCCTGCGGCATGCCAAACAGTTCCAGAATAAAGTAGATGCCGTAAATACCCAGATCTTCAAATGCGCCTGTTCCAAACGCCGGATTGAAGATATTCGGGTTTTTCCCTGCAAGATAAGCCGGATATTTGGAAGAAAGCTGAGAGAAATCGATGTGGGCAGTATAGATCTTTCCCAGGCTGCTTAAAGCATCCTTCAGGTTCTTCAGCTGAGGCTGATGAAGCATCATAATCGCTTCCAGATAGACAAGATGCTTTTCTCCTGCCAGATCAGTCAGTTCCTTCAGATCAGCTTCTTTCAGCGTGATCGGTTTTTCACACAGCACATGCTTGCCTGCCAGAAGCATCTTCCGGCTCTGTTCATAATGAAACCGGTTCGGACTGGCAATATAGACCGCCTGAATCTCCGGATCGGAAGCGAGCTCATCCAGGTCCGTATAAACACGAATCTTCTGAGTCTTTGAGGCAGCGCCGTGTTCTTTCAGCTGATCGATGAATCCGCAGGCTTTATCAGCTGTCCTTGAATAGACAGCCAGGAGATTCAGCTTCTGAGGGCATACCTCATGGATACCCTGAATCATAGACTCGGTGATCCAGCCGCTCCCTATGATCGCATAATTGATCATTGTTCTTTCTCCTCTCGCCTGATCAGATCAAATAGATATCGGTGGACTGCTCTCTGGCAGTCAGATCGATCGGTCCGCTTCTTCCCAGTTTTTCTGCTACGATTCCGCAGACAGTAGAAAGTGCCAGATTAGGCCGGTTGTTTTCCTCCGAAAGATGGCCCAGCAGGAAAGTAGCATTGGGATTGACAGACCGAACATCTGCCAGCAGATTCCCGCAGTCTTCATTGGATAGATGGCCGAGGTTGCTGCGGATCCGTCTTTTTAACGAAAGCGGATAGGGACCTGTCATCAGCATGTTGATATCATGATTGCTCTCTACGATCGCGATATCCGATTCGCAAAGATGCCGGACCATGACCGGTGTGACCATACCGGTATCTGTAATGACACTTGCCTTTCGTCCTCCGCTCTCTACGGTATAGGCACAGGGGTCGTTGGCATCATGACAGGTCGGGATCGATTCGATCCTCAGATCACCCATTCGATAACCCTTGCCGGAGATGATTTCAACGTGCAATTCTCCGGGAATGTCACCAATCGACTTTTCCATTCCCTTCCAGGTACCGGCTGTCGCCATGACCGGAATCTTATATCTTCTCGCCCATACACCGACACCACGAATGTGATCGGAATGCTCATGGGTGACGAAGATCGCGGTGATCGTAGCCGGATCGATCTTCTTGGCCTTCAGCATCCCTTCGATGGTCTTTGCAGAAAGACCAACATCTATGAGCAGCCGGTGTTCATTTGTTTCAATAAACGTACAGTTTCCGCTGCTGCCACTGGAGATGGCACAAAATCGCATATTCTATACGGTTCCTTTCCAAAACTCTTCTAATCGGCTTCCGATCGTCCTTTCATCGACGATCTCAGCATCGGCGTATTCCTCCGGAAACAATCTGTAATAATCCGGTCTGGTAAAACGCTCATCAATAAGCAGGATCACGCCTTTATCATACTCCGTTCGATGGACCCGGCCGGCAGCCTGCAGTACCTTTCCAAAGCCCGGATACTGATAGGCATATTCAAAGCCATGTCCTCTCACGGTCTCATCATCCATCCGATCCAGATGATCCCTGATCAGATTTCGCTCCGTTCCCACCTGCGGAAGACCAACGGTAACCACACAGGCTCCAATCAGTTCCTCTCCTACCAGATCGATTCCCTCTGAAAAAACTCCGCCTAATACACAGAAAGCTGTGACGGCTTTCTTCGTATTATGCATCGCATGAAGAAACTGAATGCGAGCCTCTTCATCCATTTCCCTGGACTGAACCATGACGTTCTCCAGCGGATAAAGATCGGTGTAAGCCTCCACTACCTCTTCCAGGAATGCAAAGGAAGGAAAGAAGACCAGATAATGCCCGCTCTTTGCTTCTGTCATCCGGTAGATCAACCGGCAAACAGCAGGGATCTGGTTTCTTCTCACCTGATAGGTCATCCGAAGCGGAGCGATCAGCACCTTTCGGTTTTCCTTCGGAAAAGGAGATGGAAGTGAAACCGCCTGCGTACTTTCTTTACCGCCCAGAAGCCGCTTGTAATAGTCTGCCGGCGTCAGCGTTGCAGAAAACAGTACGGCACTTTTCACATTTTCGAAAACCGCCCGGAGCGGTATGGCCGGATCGATCGATGCAAGATGAAAGATAACGTCCGTACCTTTCTTTTCAAAATATACAGCATAACCAGGATCCAGTCGGTCCCAGGTGCGCAGAAGACCCAATACTCTGAAATAGGTCATCAGAAGAAGCTCTCTGGTATCTGATGCCATTTCCTCTTCCAGGGCTTCACTCATCCTGTCCGAAAGACTGAGCAAAGCAAAATACAGCGCCTGTTCTGTATCCTTGCCGATCTCATCCTTCATCATAAGACCTGTTTTTTCCTGGATCTTTTTGGAAATTTCGAGATACAGCTTATTGACTTTTGACAGTGGCTGATAGAGCATCGACTGCTTTCCGAGAACATGCCGCAGATCTAAAAGTTCCTGCTTGGAAAGATCTGCGCTGAACATATCTCTGGCACGGTCGACGAGATTGTGGGCTTCATCGATCAACAGGATATGATCCACAGCGCCTTCACCGAAAAATCGTTTCAGGCTGGCTGTCGGGTCAAAGACATAATTATAATCACAGATGATCAGATCGGCAAAAAGAGCCGCATCCAGCGATACTTCAAAAGGACAGACCTGATGCTTCTCACTGATGGCAAGAAAACTGGCCTCATCCAGCCAGTCATAACTGGTAATTGCCTCATAGACTGCCGCATTGACTCGGTCGAAATGACCTCTGGCATAAGGACAGATCTCGGGATCACATCGTCGCTCGGGAAGCGGACAGATCTTGTCTTTCGCTGTAATTGTGACGGTTTTGGCCAGCATTTGAGATTTTTCCCTGAGAATACGAGCGGCTTGCTGAGCCGCTTCCTTTGTGACGCCTTTCGCAGTCAGATAAAAAATCTTTTCCGTTTTTCCTTCTCCCATGCTGATCAGGGAAGGATACAGAGTGGAAAGCGTCTTTCCGATCCCTGTGGGAGCTTTGAGAAAAATCATTTCGCCATTATCGATCGTACGATAGACGCAGGCCGCCATTGCCCGCTGTCCGGGTCGGAACTCAGAAAAAGGAAATGCCAGTTTTCGTAAACTGCTGTTTCTTTTCTCTGTCCATTCAGCCTCAAACCGAACCCATGGTTCATAAAGTCTGACTACCTCATCCCAGAAGCTGAATGCTTCCTGTCTCGTCAGATCCTTCTCAAGATACAGTACCTCTTCCGTCTCTATATGGATATAGGTGATCCTCACCCGGATCGCTTCGTCTTCCCGGTCTTTCAGATAAAGATAAGCATAAGACTCTGCCTGATACAGATGCAGCGGATAAGTTGACAGGTCGATCTGAGAAAGTGCACGCTGGGTGGATTTGATTTCATCGATGACCGTTATCCCGTCAGGTGCTGTAAAGATCCCGTCTGCCCGGCCTTCAGCCAGGACCGAGCCAAAAGGATACTCGATCCATTCCTGGAGCGGAACCTCTTTCTGATAACCCAGCTCCTCCTTTTTCATCTCCTGCTTCTGCAGTTTCTGATGCAGCCTTGTACCGATGAGAGCCCGTTCATTCGCCTTGATCCCACCGGAAATCCCACTGGTAATATCACCGCAGCGAAAGACAAATTCGATCAGTTCACGGATCGAAATGCGGCTATTCTTCATCGTTTTCCTCTTCCGGGAACTGACTTTTTACGTGAGCAAGTGCATCCTCAATGATCTCGGGCGGATAGCCGATATATTCAAGGATCCTTATACCGTTCGGTTTCTTCAGATTGCCGGGTTTCAGAAGATAATCAAACTCCAGCTTGTCTTTGGTTACCATTTCCTCAAAATGATACTGATCATACAGATCAGCAACTTCCTGCGTGATCTCGATATCATGTGTCGCAACGATGATCATACAGTTCTTGTCAGAAAGATATTTGAGCAGACTTGAAGCGGCAGCGACCCGTTCTGTCGGGTTGGTACCGCGGAAAATCTCATCGATCAGAAGCAGACTGGAGATATCGTCCGAAAGTGCTCCCAGCATTCTGAGAAGCGCTTTTGCTTCCGCCATATAATAACTGGTACCTTCAGAAAGGTCATCACTCGGACTGATGGAAGTCATGATTGAGAACATGGAGGCTTCATAGGATTTGGCCATCACCATGTCAAACGTCTGGGCCAGGATCGCATTCAGCCCAAGGGTCCTCAGGAAAGTGGATTTACCGGACATATTCGATCCCGTCAGAACCATGTTCCGCCCATCGATCGTAATATCATTGCACACAGCGTTTAGGAGCATCGGATAGCCGATCTGCTCTGCTTTCAGGTAGTTTTTCTTCTCTGTAAATACTGGTCTGGTCACATGCCTGAGGCCTCGTTTGAAGGAAGCCACGGACTGAAGCGCATCCAGTTCCCCGATCTTTCTATACAGCGTACGAAGAGCCGGTGCTGAAGCACGGATATCCGCCATGCAGCGAAGGTAAGCTCTCGCCTCCACCAGAAACATAATATTGATGTATACGACCAGTCCCGTCATATCCCCGGAACCGGTCACACCGAGTGAACGGTTTTTTCGAAGGATCGCAGCACACTTATCTGTCACCTTGTCAAAAAACTCATTGTATTCAGCCAGTTCCGGAATGTCCAGCTTCTTGATCTCTCTGGCTGCGACAAGCATCCGGGAAAGATAACGAATGCCGGGAAGCGCCTGTTCGGTCGCTTTATTCATCAGATGGTGAATCAGCATATTGATCAGGAAAAACAAAACGACCATCAGAACGCCGCGTACGCCCCAGAAGGGAATCGTAAAGAATGAAGCAATCATACCGATCGTCGACGGGATAACCCAGGCCCGTACTTTCGGAAGCGGCGGAATCTCCTTGTAGAGAATACCTGCGGCTGAATCATATTCATCCTTACCCAGGTACCTCAGCAGACACTGAACCTGCTGCCTCTTCTCCTTGTTCATCCGGTAAAACTCGATGATCTTGTTTCTCCTTTTCAGTTCTTCCTCATCAAACTGAAGGATCCGCAGCATATTATAAAGGCACTGCTGTCCAGGCATGGAATAGGTCCGGTTCATCTTCATATAATTGCGGTTCATATCCAGATCATTCCACGTCTGATCGTCCAGGATCCAGTCTGTCTTTCGCATCATCCGGACGAAGAAGTCTTCTGTATCCTGAAAATCAAGTGTCTGTGCTTCATCTTCCCGACCCCACCGTTTTTCTACATCTTCAAGGGCTTTTTTAGTAAAAAACTTAGCCATTCCTCTGCTCCTAAGCTCTAATCTCCCAGATAAGTTTCCACATTTGTCAGATGTGTTTCATAGTCTGATGCAAAATAATAATTGCCTTCTTCATCATAGATAAAGAAGAAATAGTCGGTATCCGCCGGATCAAGCGCTGCCAGAATGCTTTCCGCAGAGGGAGATCCGATCGGACCGGGCGGAAGCGCTGACGCTTCATAGGTGTCGTAGGTCATCTCATAATCCATGGGATCCTTATACGGAAGAAACCCTTCTTCCAGATAAAACACCGTCACATCCATCTCAAGGGGTGTATCGGAAGACAGCCTGTTATCGATCACGCTCGCAACGAGATTCTTTACGCTGTCATCCTCCGTTTGGGAGCTTTCAAACTCTATGATCGATGCCATCGTCAGTACTTCATGAAAAGACATTCCGCTTTCTTCGATCTGAACAAGCGTTTGCGAAGACAGCTCATGATCCCAGGAAGAAAGAAGCCTCTCCATAATCTGTTCATTGGACTCCTGAGCAGATATCAGGTATTCTCCCGGGGCAATATAACCCTCCCCGGAAAAAGCCGTCATGGAAAGGTCTCCTGCTTTCTGAAACAGGAACCCCTTTTCTCCTTCCTGAATCTCATCCATGATCATCATGAGTTCCTGAACCGATATCTCACGTTCATCTGTTGTCAGCTGAGCGGACAGATCTTCCAGAATTTGGATGAGATATTCTCCCGGCCTGACTGTCAGCAGAAAAGATTCACCGCTTTCAGCTGAGGATTCTGGGGAAGGTTCCGTTTCAGAAGGCTCTCTGTAAGACGACTCGGTTTCAGATGATTCTTTCTCTTCCTGGTCAGTAACACTGCTGTCACTTCCATAGGACTCTTCGATCAAAACCGCCTCGTCCTGATGGGTCTTTGTACATCCGGATAAAAACAGGCAAAGACACAGCCCGATTCCGAAAAGAAAGAGCCATCCCTTAGGAGGACGACTCTTCACTTGTTGGTGTTGAACTTTCTGGTTCTTCATTTACTTTCGCTTTGATAATAAGATTT
This sequence comes from Bacillota bacterium, assembly GCA_017420625.1. The sequence goes on along the minus strand of JAFOIR010000334.1, from coordinate 7,849 downwards.
GTTTTGGCTTCTTTAGCCTTCAGCTGGCCAAGGCCGGTGACATCGAGCGTGACGGAATGGGTACCGGGTGTCAGATCTGTCGACTTGACACGAAGCACGACTACCAGATAGGAATCATCGTAGAATTCAACGTTGGTCGGAAGTCCATAGATGACGATATCAATGGTTTCACTCTCGAATTGATATTCAAAGTCGCCGGTCACACCGGTTACCGTGATCTTGTCTGTCGGGAACTGAATCGTCCTTTCTTCCTGTTTTTCGACTGTCAGCGAAACCGTGACCGTTGGTGAACTGCCCTCCTTCAGACGAACAGCATTCTCTCCGAAGGCATCGGTCAGAATCCGCTGGAGGTAGAAGCGTTTGGCGTAGGAACCTGTGATTTCGGAAAGATCGATCTCCGGAAGAGAGATATTGTTGATCTTATTCAGGATACTCTCCTGTCCGTAGATATCGACCATTTCGATATCCTGTTTCAGATCGTTCGCATACTCATATCCTTCAGGCACGCTGCCGGTCAGATACGGCTGCACTTTAACGGTCTTAAAGGTATAGATCGGAATATACACACTGACATCGTTGACAGAAGTACGAATCACATCACGGGAATAACTGACGTCCTGTCCATTCTCATCCTTCAGCACTGCTTCACCGATCTTGCTGACGTTGGAGCTTTCTCCGTCCACATTGACTCTTACAAAGGCATAGCTGATGGTCGACACCTGATCGGATGGACCCGTCAGAGTAATGGTCTTGGGTGAAAGCTGAATGTCCGGATCGTCAGGAAGATACATGTAGCCTTCTTCCGGCTGACCGGTGATCTCATACTTGATATCGACTTCAACGGTGATATAGTCTTCAACATCGACGCTGTAGTAGGATTTGTTCCGATAGCTGTACAGATCTCCCTTCAGGGAACGATCGATGATCTCATAATGGATCAGCAGACGATTGGGATCTTCGGGATCGATCTCATACAGATCGATATAAGCCCGAAGGAAGGTCGCCGGATTGCGGCTTTTCAGGGATTCGATCTCTGTTGTACGGCCGCGATAATATACATTGACAACCAGATTGTCCAGGTTCTGCTCTCCCTCGACCTCAATAAAACGGTTCTGTTCCCGATACTCGGAAAGGTGCTGAACTTCGACCGGAACTTCATAATAGGCAGTCTGGAGCGGATCCTCCAGGTTGGTAAAGATAAACCAAAGAAGGATGGCAATGACAAGAGAAAGGATCTTGAGTCCAAGATTCTGAGTAACCCATTTATGGAAGAATTCTTTCATGGTTTACTCCCCCTTTCCCGCGCCGCGCTTGATTCCGAGCAGTTCTCTCAAATTGCTCACACCGCTGTTCCCAACACGCTGACGGTCTTCCGGACCGATCCCGAGAAGTTCCTGTTTGATCCGGTCTGCTGTCAGATTCCGATAGATCTGACCGCCGACCGCCATGGACATGGCACCGGTTTCTTCCGAAACGATAAAGACCTTGGCATCGGAAACTTCGGAAAGGCCGAGCGCCGCACGGTGTCTGGTTCCCAGTTCCTTACTGATGTCATTATCGTCGGAAAGAGGCAGATAACAGGTCGCTGCCAGAATCCGATTCTGACGAATGATGATGGCACCGTCATGGAGCGGTGTATTCTTCTCAAATATGTTGATCAGAAGCTGCGAAGAAACATCCGCATTGAGCGGAATTCCTGTCTGCTCATATTCGCCCAGGGCTACCTGTCGTTCCACACAGATCAGCGCACCGGTCTTGACTTCCGCCATCGATACCATAGCTCTTGTAATACTTTCAGCTGTCCGTTCGTTGACGGTATTGCCCGTCCCCACAGACAGCATTCTGGTCAGAACATTGTTCGTTCCAAGCTTCTCCAGCGCACGCCTCAGTTCCGGCTGGAAAATGATGACGATAGCCAGAATTCCTATGTTGAACACATTCTGGAAAATCCACATCATCATGTTCAGGCTGAATATAACAGCGACCAGCCATATGACCAGTACAAACAAAATACCCTTAAAAAGGACCCAGGCACGGGTTTTTCTGACCCAGCTGATCAGAAGATAGATCAGGATCGCGACTCCGATGATGTCAAGGACATCTGTGAACCGAAAAGCCGGGATCAGACTGGAAAAACTGGTACCATCAGGAAAAAACCCGGATAATATCGAATCCATCGCTCTCCTTTCCGTTCAGAATCATTCCGAACTTATCTGTTTTTTGAATCAAATTCTGCGAAAAGATCCTGCGGCTCATCTTCCGAAAGGACACTTCTTACCGGAGCCGGTTTGGTCTCTTCTACAGGCATATCTTCTACTTTACGGGTTTCATCAAACTCTGTCGGAACAACACTGGGAAGAGGCAGATCCAAGGGTTCAGACTTGATCGTCTCTCCTTCCATGGCAGCTGCCAGATCCTTCTCAGCTGACTTCAGCGCTTTCTCTTCCGCATCACGGATCTGTTCCTCGCTGGGTCGGACGACCTCGCTCTGAGCTGCTTTTTTCCTTTTTTTGCCGACCGGCAATGCCACTTTAGTGGTCTCGGCCGGTTCAGCTGCAGCTTCCGTTACGGTATTTGCAGGTTCTTCAGGTTTTTTCTTCCCTGGTTTGGTTACATCGCGGATCGCTTCCTGTTCAGGCGTCATTTCTTTTACCCGGCTTCCGAAAATTCCGTTTTTGGGAATCATGCGCACCTGATACAGATAATCCTCATCCTCAAATTCAAGGCTTCTGGCTTCTTTATAGTTGGCAGACACCTTCATAAACTCCAGGAATACCAGCGCAGCAAGTGTAATAATTGCCCAGATGATAGCCTGTGAAGGAAGCGCCTGAATCTGTCCTTTCTGGATGCCAAGGATCATATAGACGATTCCAAAGATCGCAGAAACACCGATCGCAACATAACGGGAATAGTTGAAGCGAAGCAGCTTCAGAAGACTGATCAGAATCGTCACAGCTGCCGAAAGAATGATCAGATATTTCAGTTCATCATTGCTTGCCAGCGTGCTGACACCGCTGCTGGTCGCATCCGTGATGAGCTTGGGAATTTCATCAAGCGCACCATCCATCTGCAGGTTCAGAAATGCGGGAACGATCCCGATCACACCGTACATCAGCACGCCCATGACCACCGGAACGATCGCAGCAAATCCGATAAACATACCGGCGAAAAGCGGAACCGCCAGATAGATGTGGAAATGGATGCAGACCGGAACAACCGCCAGAAGGTAGGTGTATTCCGGGAACAGATTGGAAGTGATTACGTAAAGCAACAGCAGCATCAGTCCGACGATCACTGCCCCTACGACAGATGTCTGATAAACATTGTAAATAACGATACACAGCGCAATCAGAATACCGGTCCGGTTCGGCAGAACCGAAGCGACAGCTGCCAGAATAAGCTGGATCGTAACGGAATTAAAAAGCCCTGTCTGCTGGAAAAAACTCATCTCGGTGATAGTCTTGAAGAGCAGGAAAAAGGCTGCGAATTTCACCAGAAAGCGCAGAATCAACGATGAATACTGCATACCCAAAGCAATGATGCTTCGGATCCTGTTCAGAATATTGTCCTTCATTTTTTCTTTTTCCTCCTAATGTTGAAGTCATTGATGGATGCCAGCAGATCGTAGTATTCGTCCACTCTCTTTTTCGCGATATCAAACCGAATACTGTGAATAAAACCGGCGATCCATGAAACGGCGATCAGGAGGATCGCATAGTAGAAAAACACCTTAATAAACAGGGCACCGTAATTATAGTGAAGCAGATTCGCACCTTCTATATAGAATTCCTTCACCAGATAATAGACCCAGTAAATCAAATAGAAAACAGTTGTCCAGATCCGCAGCTTCAGCCTCTGCAGATCGATATAATCCTGTTTGTAATACCTCTTGGCAAAGGCATCGTCTCTGAGTTTCCCGGACTCATAGGCAGCCGCCTTGCACATGAGGATGATTTTCTCTTTATTGACCAACTTTCTCACCTCTCGATATATACATAGGTACACGATAGTATACCACAGAATGATACTTTCTGGCAAGGCACAAAAATCCCTCTTTTCATCCATTCCGGTTCCTGTTACAATATAAAAGGACAATGAAAATGTTACGGAGGTGCAACATGCTCAAAAAACTGACTCTGCTCCACTCCAACGACCTTCACGGAGACTTCATGACCGAGCAGATCGATGAAAAACTGGTGGGCGGTGTTTCCATGCTGTCCGGTTATGTCGATAAGGTTCGTCAGGAAGAGGATCATGTGCTTTATGCCATCGCCGGCGACATGTTCCGAGGATCGCTGATCGACAGTGAGTATCAGGGCATTTCTACCATCGAGATCATGAATATTCTGGCTCCCGATGTCGTCACGATCGGCAACCATGAAGTCGACTATGGTCTTTCGCATCTTCTTTTTATTGAAAAATGCGCTGCTTTTCCCATCATCAACGCAAATATGTATCTGACGCTCAACCATAAGCGGCTCTTTGAATCTCATAAAATCTTCCGTATCGGTGGGATGAAGGTTCTGTTTATCGGAATCCTGACAGAAGATGTATTGGCACAGACCCGTCAGGAAAGAGTCATTGGTTCGCTGGTCAATGTCGAAGATGCCGCTCAGGAAGTAACCAAGATCTGTAATGCCTATCAGACAGAAGACATTGATTTTACGGTTCTGCTGACCCATATCGGTATTGAATCGGACAAAAAACTGGCTGCTATGCTGGATCCCAGAAGCGGTGTCGATATCATCATCGGCGGACACAGTCATACGCTCCTGGATGCTCCCGTGATCGTAAATGGAATTCCGATCGTCCAGGCAGCATCCGGTACCGATCAGATCGGACGATTTGATATTCTGGTAGATACGGATACCAATCAGATTCATTCCTATGAATGGAAACTGATTCCGATCACGCCGGAAAATTGCCCGAAGAATGAAGAACTGGAAGAACTCATTCTGAAGTATCACAAAGAAACAGAAGAAAAGTATTCCCGTATCCTTACTCGTTTTGCCGATATTTACACTCATCCTCAGCGCAACCGAGAGACGATGCTCGGAAAGATCTTCGCCGACGCATTCAAGATAGCCCTTGATCTGGATCTTGTGCTCATCGGTTCCGGAAGTATCCGTGATCCGAAACTCGGTCCTATCGTCGCCTACAAAGATCTTCTGAAGATCTTCCCCTTCTCGGATGCTATTCATCGGGTCTATATGACCGGATCCCAGCTGAAACATGCCGTTCGTTTTATCTGCCGTGATGAGGCCTTTACCGGAGATCATACAGAATATTACCAGTTTTCCGAGGGTTTCTATGCAGAATACTCCATAGAGGATCATGAGCTGCTGCTGATTTCTCTGAATGGAGAACCCATCCAGGATGATAAGATCTATCGGGTCGGTATGCAGGACTATCATTTCCAGAATATCCTCTATTTCCTCGATGTTCCGCCTGAAGCGGTAGAAGCCAACGGGCGTTCAAAGGTTGTTGCAACCAAGGCTCTGGATGTAGTCGAAGAGTATTTTACCGATCATCCCTATATTATCGGACCGGAAGAAGACCGTATGGTCGTCTATGGCTGGGGTCATGCCTGATACCTGATTCATCTGTTTCATCCACAGAAAAAACCCGGCGGTTTTCCGCCGGGTTCTCTTTTTTCATGAACGGATCAGAACAGAGCTCCTCCGCAGTATTCACAGCATCCGTTCGCATCCGGAACGCTGGTAGCGCCGCAGTGAGGACATTTAACTGCCTGTTTCGGAGTCGCTGCTGCTCTTACTTCATCACGGATCTCCTGACGGGCAGAGGTCAATGTCTGTTCGATCTCCTTGCCGATTTCATAATACTCTCTGTATTCCTGAGGCATCGCACCGACGATTGCCGGAGAGACCATACGTGGTGTCTTGACGGAAGAAGAATTCAGTCTGAATCGAATCGTATCAAAATACTGATGATTGACCCTGATCACGACATTAAAGTCATAGGAATACTCATATCTCGGAGGCACATAGCTGACCATCTGTCCCTGAGCATTCTTGACTTTCAGTTCATTCTTGTTTTCATTGATATCCAGTTCCACACCAGTCACCTGAGAATAATCGAGCACATCCGGATTGGCCTGTTCCAGATCTCTTGCACTGGTAACGACGAAACGACGGGCATCCTCGTCAAGCAGCACCTTGGTATTACGGCCAAGAGAACGGGTCGCATGGAAACGTGCCACTTCTTCACGATTGGCTTCGCGGTAGGAAAGCTGTTCTCTGATCTCGGCAACTGAGCTGGCTCTTCTCTCACTGAAGAAAGGAGAAAGTTTGGCTGCACAGTCTTTGCAGAGATTACCGTCCGTCAGTTTGCGGTTGCCGAAAACACCGATTTTCTGTCCGCAGATATCACAAAACTTCTTGTCGAAAAGTCCCATTTTGATCCTCCTGTTGTTTGATTCAATAGAAATGGAATTCTATCTATTACTATATCGGATTTCCCGTAAAAATCAACCCCTCAAAAGGATGATTTTTCGTTTCCCGAAAAACTGATGCTGAAAGAAGATTGTCAAATCGATCGTCAGGCTGTATAATAGTACAATCATGCTGTTTCAAGGAGTACCCTCTTCATGGAAAAACCCTATATGGAATTAGACAATTATGCACAGTACAGAGAGACAAAAATCCACGAAATCCCTGGATTTGCCTATAATACGTATCTGTGTACGATCCCATTGGATTTCAAACGTGTTGCCCTCCACTGGCATGATCAGATGGAGATCATTTATATTAAAAAAGGATCAGGTATTGTGTCTTTGAACCTGCAGCCTCTGAAAGTTTCCGCGGGCTGCATCGTCCCTGTTCTTCCCGGAGAGATCCATGGGATCGAAGGTGATCCGGGCGTACGGATGGAATACGAGAACATCATCTTCTCCTTGTCCCTATTAGACAGCGCAGAAGAAAACGACTGGTGCAGGGCTCATATCCTTGCACCGCTGATGAACAGTTCCCTCTCATTTTCCCGGCCGATCCATCCGGGAACAGAATTCCATGAAGCGGTATCTTCTGCTCTCGACCGGGCAGACAAGATCTGTGAGAGGCGATCGGACGGCTATTATCTTCTGGTAAAAAGCTGTCTGTTCGAACTGCTCTATGCACTCTATACATTTCGAACAGCGGATCCGATACCACACGATATCAAACATACCGAAAACCTCAAATCTCTTCTCAGCTGGGTAAAACAGCATTATCAGGAACCTATCACCATAGAGGATGCGGCGTCTTACGCAGGCTACTCCCCTGCTCACTTTATGAGACGCTTCAAGGAGGAAACCGGGCAGACATTCATTCATTTTCTCAACGATTACCGTCTATCCTCCGCATCTTACCGTCTGGCAGAAACCGATGCTTCCATCAGTGAGATCGCAGATGCTTCCGGTTTCAACAACTTTTCCTACTTCATCCGGCTCTTCCGCCAAAAGTTCGGAACAACACCCGGCGGCTACAGAAAAAGCCGATCACACTAAAAAAGATCCTGGACCATTTCCGGTTCAGGATCTTTTTATCTGTTGATCAGAACGTTTCTATTCCTTAATATTTTCGTACACGTAATCGTAGAAGCCGGAATCGATGATTCCGCTGCAGTAATGCAGCTTATTCCAGACTACCGCCGTTACATTGTCCACATATCCGTCCGGGATCTGGATCGACGGATCAGCAGGCGTGAACTCATCGGAATCACTGATATATGTACCATATTTGGTCTTCCAGTCTCCCATGACATTGAATACGAGTGCCGGGGCATCCGAGAAAACATCTCGTCCGGGAAGCAGTCTCGAATCCCATTCACATCCGAAGAGATTGAGCAGTGT
>JAFOIR010000333.1 GCA_017420625.1 Bacillota bacterium | reverse complement strand
GATTCTTTCAGGCAAGCTCTATTCCGTTCTTCATGATCTGGACTACCAAGCGCAGAAACGCTATGAACTGATCCTATGCCAGATGAAAACTGCTGAAGGAATCACAGAATCCCTCAAAGCAAAAAACCAGCTGGAATGGGTCAGACGAATGAATAGTATCCGAAACCGGGCTGAAGAAATCGTACGAGCTGAATTGATCCATTCCTAATCTAACACAAGGGCGGCGCCATGATGCCGCCCTTTTTCTTGTTCTTGCTTCAGATTGTATAGCTATAATCCAGACGAATCATATACAAAACAGTTTAATCAATACTATCCGATACACTGAAGATTATATGGAAATAAAAGATAAAGTACTGCGTTTGAAAAGATTCTCGCCTTCATACTGACCCTCTGTTTTTCCCTTCACTGTTACTGATAAGACATTCTGCGGGTTTCCAGGAGCTTACCCGTCTGCGCGTCAAATATGATTTTCGTTTCTTCAAGGCTGCCAATCGAAAGAACTGTCTTGATATTATCAGGCTCGGATTTCGCCTTTTCAAATAGTTCTCCCTCGATTACCCAGACAGGCTTCAGCTTCACTTTTCCTTTTCCCTCGGAAAAAGCAGCATATCCAAGCCGCAGGGAATAGACGGAACGCAGTTTACCTTCCTGGATCATCGTTTCTGCCGCTTTGATGATTTCAGAAGGTGCACAAATCTTCACATCATTCTTCTTTGGCTGAAAATCGGAAAAAAGTTGATAAGCCATATGATACATATAGCTATCCATGCCATAATCCGCCATGCTTCTCAAAATACACCAGGAGCTGTAGCTGCCATCGCAATCTGGATCGAGCACGGGTACGCCATCTATGCATTGATCAAACATGACGAACAGCACTCCTTTATAATCCGGGACTTCCTTTACCAATTCATAATCGCCTGTTTTGCCACGCTTGTACTCTCCGGGATTCACATGTGCGTGAACAATATGGGGAACCAATTGAATGCTTTGTCCCGGGAAAAAGCGGTCTGCTATTGCCTGTGTTTGATCTAAGGCGTCCTGTACTGTCAGGGCATTATTGACAGAATAGGCCGTATTCATGTCAAACTGTCCGTATTGGAGCACCAGTGGAGCAGCCTCCGCATAGACTTCCTGCAGCCCTTTCTTTTTTGCCTCTCTCCAGAAAGCGTCATTGGGCCATGTACAGCTGAACCAGCCTGCCTGGTTATTTACTATATTCTCACCGTCTTTTACGTTTGCTGCCTCATATCCCTTGGGCATGTATTTGGCTGACAATACATGAATGACATCCGCTTGCGGAACAGAAATTTCCAAATCTACACAAATGGTCTCGTTGCGGACGGTTTCATAATCTGCCTGCCAGCGCTGGCCATGATATTCATGATATAGTTCAGAAATAGAATACTTGCCTTTCTCTGCGTACGAAGCAGAAGCAAGAGCTAACAACATCATAAACGCCACAATGAAAATATTATTTTTCCTCATGATGAAAAACTCCTCTCGGTCCGGTGAACGATCTTCCAGGCTCGTACAGTTTTACGCGGGTAGACCAGGCTGTATCTGACTTCTTGTTGGAAGCATTTCGATTCTATCTGCTTTATGCGTATAGGAATATGCGAAGGTTGCACGCTTCAGTTCCCGTATGCACAGAGCTGCGGTCAACATGGCTGAAGCGCAGGACAGCGCAAAGCAGGCTTCAAACGATAATTCAGGGATGATCTTTCCATCCATACAGAATTGCATCAAGATGAAAATCCCAAGGCTGATCAATAGACAAATCAGCCGAGCCACACTTCTCTGCCATGATGCATTGCGGTAAAACAGGCAAACAGCAAACAAAATCAGTAGCATTCCTCCACACGCAACCTGTAACATACTCGCCATATCCAGCATCATGCGGTCATCTCTGCGGATGCTCTCCCAAACCATTTGCGCAGCAAAGACCAGTATCATTCCGGCTCCTGCCACCTGGCCTGCCGGTCTTTCCCTTCGCTGCACAGCAATGGCGACTGCCAGCGCGGTTATACCTTCCAGAAGATTCACCGCCAGCGTTTGCATATTTTCGTATGGCCCGGTTCGAACAAGCAGTGGAAGAATCGGCCAGTTCTCTGTAATCTCAATCCCAATGCCATTTTCTGTAAATTGTTCTCCAAATCGCTCCATTGCCAACACCAGCAAAAGCCCCGGCAGCAAAGTATCCGCCAGCGGTATAAGCTTCTCCTGACAGATAAAGCTGCAGAGCACCAGCGAAAGCCCAATGCCCACTATCGCTCCGATCATTGTGAAGCCACCAGTATCCAGATGAAGAAGACAACCCAACTCCATTTTTGCAAGCCCATCAAAGTAGTACTGGCAATATACCAGATGGGCCATAAATGTCCCAAGAGGAATCCCTATGATTGCAAACCACAGGACAGAATCCTTCCGAACCCCATTCTTTTCCGCACGCTGTAAAGCCATCATCAGTCCTATCGCCATGCCTATAACCACAAGGCAGGCAAAAGCCGTTATCTCTTTCCCAAAGATGGTAAGGGCTGGCACATTCCCCCAAGAATCACGCATCGTACTTCCTCCGTGTGTGCATTTATTGATTCCAGGCGCTCGCGAAATACAGAATATCCTTGATCCAGCGCTCCGCGTTTTGATTGTTCTGCCCATTGATTTTGATCAATTGATTGCGATCCGGGTCCTTGAAAACCAGCGTGGCGCTATTGCCACCGTCCATATTGAAGGCAGTCTTAATCCGATAGCCGTCCAGTTTTCCTTCTATTTCTCGCAGGCAGCCTACGAATTCATTCAGTGTTAAGCCTGCTCCTTTTTCGTTATCTGGTCCTTCCGAGGTAACGATCATATAAGTCAGGTGATCCATCTGACAGATGCACATCCGCTGCGCTAATTTATTTGCTCCGATGTGGTCACAGTTCAGCGCTTTGTTGAAATTTTGACTGGTTGTCTGACCATCGGCGATCAGCGCTGGGCCAAAGTTGAAGGTGTTGACGATCTGTAGTTCGCCCTCTGTCACATTCTTCTGAATCCAGCTGTCCAGTTTCTTTCTACTTGGTTCCATGATCACATGAAAATCCCCGTACTGGTCGATGATCAGCAGATCCCAGCCCTTGTTCACATAGGTGGTTTTGTATTCCTTGCCCTGCCTGACGATATATGTTTCCCGGTGATATTTATGGGAAAAGTAGTCACCATTCATAGCGATGACCGCATGGTTTGCGGAAGCAATGCGCACACCCTTTGCGGTTTGATCGTTGTTGGCCCGCCCCGCGAACGCGGAGCGGATTTGGCTGGGATCAGCAATCTGCACCAGCGCATAAACATAGCGGGTATAGTATTCCTGCTCTCGCCCGGAGGAATCTCTCCGCGTGACGCAATAATCATTGTTGTCGAAAACCTGGACATGCAAAGACGGATCCACGTATTCATTCGCAGAAACATATGCATCCCAGCAGATGTCGGGGATCTTTCCATCCAGCGGCAGAGGAGTTACCTCCTCCGCATATCCTTCGCTGACCATCAGCGGAGATGTGATCAGAAACAGTGATGCGATGAGCAGAAGGAGAACGATGGATAATTTCCAGTATTTAGTCATAGCATTCATGTTTCACCTCGTAGCATTTTCCATCATAGAGCGTTGGCGTTCAGATATGGAGGGAGTATTGCCAGAAGTTGTACCGGGAGCTCAATAAACAGCCGGATAATAGGCCTTCAGCATTTTGCCTGTCTGTGCGTCAAATACGATGTTTGCAAATTCAATGCCCTCCCCACTGGTTGGAAAAATAGGCTCCTCCTTTGCCTTCTTAAAAAGATCCCCTTGGATCACCCAGACGGGCCGAAGTTCAAGCTTCTTTTTGCTTACATGAGCCAGTTCATACCCAAGCCTGACCGTCCTCACGCTTCTCAACAGCCCCGCTTGAATCTTGTCTTCTGCCCACTGTAGTACGATCATCGGATCAGCGAGACGAACATCCTTCTTAATGGCTTTTCCCGGAACGTACAACCGATAGTGTAAACCATATCTATATTCGTCTACACCTAATTGAATCAGACTGCTAAGGGAGCAGGAGATGTACGGTTCTTCCTTGTACTCGGTATCCATAATGATAGGCACACCGTGGATCAACTGATTAAATTGGACAGACAAGTGGCACGGCAGGATTTACCGGGCATGATGAAAAGTCTCAAATCGTCTTATAAGTCCCGAAAATAAGCTTTTTTTGTGTTTCGCTCTCGATTTTACCAAAGATTTACCAATATTTCTGGAGAGTCAGACTTGCGAAAATATGGAACCAGAATGAGGAGAAAATCAAAATGAGCGATTTATTAACTTGTGAATTTAATATCGATACTGCCTGTGTGGAGCTTTGCTTCGCT
>JAFOIR010000332.1 GCA_017420625.1 Bacillota bacterium | reverse complement strand
CGATATCTATGATTCCGAAAACTTTCAGAATGCTCTTGCTGGTTTGAACTGTCATTTTTATAATCTCCTTTTTTGTTTTCTAATTTATGAGGTCTGTCGGCCTCTGTTTTTTGTTTACGGGCGCAGTATAACACGGAGATTATCACAGAAGCGTCACAGGAGAAAAAGAATTTTGAAAAAAGAAAAACCGAGGACCTGCACAGCAGCAGTTCCTCGGAATTTCTTTTTCAAAAATACTTTTTCGGCTGTGACATTATTGTGATAATCTCCGTGATATACTGCGCCCGTAAACAAAAAACAGAGGCCTACAGGCCCCATAAATTAAAAACAAAAAAGGAGATTATAAAAATGACAGTTCAAACCAGCAAGAGCATTCTGAAAGTTTTCGGAATCATAGATATCGTTTTAGGTGTATTGGTCCTCCTCGGCAGCGTCCTTGCCCTTACGGGCGGCGGTCTTATGGCCTCCGGGGCAATTCCCATGGACCAGGTCGAAGCCGGCGTATCCGGTTCCCTCGTGCTTGTGGCCGGTGGTGCGATGCTCGTCATGGGCTGCTTTTCCCTCGCGGAAGGAATTCTGTCCCGCCGTGCGGCTAAGGACCCGAGCAAAGCACAGCCCGCGTTTGTATTCGCCATCATCAGCCTGGTGCTCGCAGCGATCAACCTGACCTGGGCGATCGTTGGCGGAGGTTCTCCTGTCTCTGCCATCGTGAGTGTGGCCATCAACGCCCTTCTTGTCATGGCTGCCAACACCCAGAGAAAAGAAGGCGCAGCCGAAGCACTGGCGGCATAAGCCACGAAATAGAAACTCAAAAACAAAAATTTGTGGGAAACAGATACCGATATCCGGGAGCTGCTTTAGAAGAATAGTTCATCCCGGCTGCAGCAGATGTAATAGAGGTGATGTCTTTTCCGCAAGCATCCGTACAGAACATCCATGCCACAAGGTCATACTTGTCTTTGAAATGATAATAGAACATTGGGCGTTCTATATCTGCAGCTGTACAGAGATCTCTGTTACGCGAACCTTGTCGATGAATTTGTACGAGAAAAAGCCGGCAGGTATGCTCTGCCGGCTTTTTCCCGGATATCGCAGTCAGAACCAGGACACAGGCCTGTCTTGCTGCGCAGCTGACGTCTATGCGAAACCGTTTCCCCTCATGTTTTACGTCTTGCTCTTTAGTTCCCCCGGATTTCCTGTCTCATGAAGCCGACGTACGAGATCGTAAATGCCGCGAAGGAAAGGGCAAGCAGACCAACCAGATGCGGCCAGACCAGAAGCAGGCTCTGCCCAAGAGACAGATAGCTGCTCAGTGCGCCGACCAGCTGTGCATATGACACAGCGTTGATCGCCCGGGTTGCCGGGTTCATCAGAACGGAACTGGCTTCTGAATACAGATAGTAGGGAGAGATTCTGTTCAGATTCAGGTTCAGATTGTAATTGTTCAGCGCGTTGACCGCCTGTTCATACTCTGTATTGACCGGGTAGACCGCATTCGCCATAATGCCTGCCAGAAGGCTCATGAAGATTGCAAAAAATAGCCAGAGTGCGATCGAAGCAAGTGCCGACGTTGCCGCATGACTGGTGAAGACCGAAAACAGCAGTGCCATCGCCAGCCAAAAGCAGATATACACGATTGTATAAAGCAGATAGATCAGAACCCTGACAGCCTCCTCGCCTGACGGCCGTATACCGGACGCCAGGAAACCTGCGCATCCGACTGCAATACCTGTGCTCAGGACCATAACCACGATCAGTGTCGAGGATGCCAGAAACTTGCCGATGATGATGGTATCTCTGTAAATTGGCTGAGATACCAGCCGGTTCAGTGTCCCGTTGTTTTTCTCGGCGTTGATCGAGTCAAATCCGAGGATCAGCCCGATGAACGGACCGATCAACGCGATCAGTGACATATATGACGGGATGGAACTGCCGCCGGTGGTAAACAGTTTGAGGAACATGTAGCTTGCATCAAATGAAGCATTCTTATCTATGGCAGCATTCATAATCGCACTTTTAATTCCCGTAACCGCGCCGTATACGCTTGCGATCGTCATCGCAATCACGAGGATCAGAATAATGATGAACCTTTTGCTGGTCACATGATCCGCCATTTCCTTCCGATAGAGCGCCTTCAGACTGTGGTAGCGGATGCTCCTGCACTTATGCTCCTCTGTGGCTGAAACGGTGCTTCCTGCTGCCGCTCTTGTCATGGTTCTCATCTCCTTCTTTTTCAGCTTCCTCAAAATAGACACGGTAGATTTCGTCCAGATCCCCGCCTTTCTGATGCATATGCAGCAGTTTATATTCATGTGTTCCGAGGAACCTTGTGATATCGGTGCGCAGATCTTTGGAAGAACTGATCAAAAAAGTACTGCCTTCCATGGATATTCCGGTAATCCCATCCTGTTCTTTTAAAAATCCCAGGAATCTCTCATCACAAGGTTCCGCTGAAATCTCCAGTGTATAATGACCCTGTGCCGCAATCTGTGATCCCAGTTCGCTGATTCCGCCGCACGCGATCAGACTTCCATCCACAAAGATGCCGACCCTGTCGCAGATCTGCTGGATCTGGTAAAGTTGATGGCTGGAGACCAGGATCGTTTTTCCATCCTCCACACTCAGCTGTTTGATCAGGCTTAAAAACTCGCGCATTCCTTCCGGATCAAGTCCTGCTGTCGGCTCATCCATAATAATGACCGCCGGATCCTTGATCAGGACATCTGCAATACCAAGTCTCTGGCGCATGCCTTTCGAATAGGTTCCTGTTTTCTGGTTTGCTGCGTATGTCATTCCGACTTTTTCAATCAGTCTGTCAATCAGCGGATCAATCTCTTTTTCCGGAATTCCGTTCAGTCTTGCCGTAAAGCGGAGGTTTTCCCGGCCTGTCATGTCACTGTAAAAGCCGACGTTGTCCGGCATATATCCGGTGATTCGCTTGACCTGCATGGATTGCCTTGTGCAGTCATATCCGTCGATCAGTGCCCTGCCCTGCGTAGGCTCGGTCAGACCCAGAAGCATCAGTATCGTTGTTGTTTTTCCCGCACCATTTGGTCCAAGCAGCCCGAATATCTCCCCCCGCCTGATCTCCAGGCTGAGGTGGTTGACAGCTACCTTTTTGCCGTAGGCTTTGGTCAGATCTTCGGTACGGATAATGGTTGTATCCGTCATGATTCTCATCTCCTGCCAAATTTGCGAATGATCTGCACCAGTCCGAGAACCAGGAACGCAACGATGGCAACTGCCGCGATTCCCCAGCCTGTATGGTTCTGCACGGATATTCTGAGCGCGCAATCCGACGAAACTGCGTCATTAAACGCTGTTATCACAGTCACATAATCGCCGAGGATCGCATCCTTTGCCGGCGTAATATGTGCAGTCACTTCTACATTCCCTCCTGCAGGAATGCTGTTAATCGTATCCTGGTCAAAGGTGACCTCCCAGTTCGTAGAAGCCTGTGCTTTCAGACTGATGGCTGTCAGATCGATATTCCCCGTGTTCTGTATGGAAAGAACTATATCTTTGGGCTCACCCGCGTAAGCGCTGGCGGAAAGATTGCCGGTTGGTGTCGTAGTCTTCAGGCTGTATGTTCCTGTAATCCTGACCGTGACCGGAAGTTCGAGTGTCTCACCTGCGCAGGCTGCGACAAATGTGATCGGATACTCACCGGCCGTCACATTCTGTGCGGGAACAACGGCAGCCTTGATTGTAGAACGTGCACCGGCATCCACGGGTACGGAAGAAGTGGTGGTGGTTGTGCCAGATGGCGTAAATGTCACGTTCCAGCCCTCCGGAGCTCCCTCTGCAGACAGCGAATAGGTCATGTTCTCACCGCTGTTATTGGTCAATGTGGTGGTGTAACTGAACTTCGTGCCGGCAACGCCTTCCTGCTGCGCATAGTCTGTTGTGAAATTACCTGCGCCGATCTTTTTTTCTTCCGCATCCACTTTTACGGTCAGCGCCAGTACCTCATCAATGTTTCCGCCTTTCGCACTGAGGCTGACGGTGTAAGTATCTTCCTTCGTATCTTCCGGAACAGTCAGCGAATAGCTCAGAGAAGGAGAATCCTCCTTTGTCTGGTACGCACCCACATGAACCATGGAAATTTCATTGGAACTGCCTTTAAATCTTCCTTCCCACCCTTCCGGAAGATCTTCGGCGCCAAGTTCGACAGTGGCTTCTTCCGAACCGGTATTTGTAATATAAAGAGTAAATGTCGAGGTCCCGCCGGGTTTGACAGTAACCCCGGGATAATCCGTACTGAACGTTACTTTCCCCGTTTCAGCTTCCGTAATCATCTTTGGCTGAGCTTCTTCTTCATCTGCAGCAGCCTGCATCGGCATTGCCGTCACGGTCAGCAAACCTGCCGCCAGCAGTCCGCACACGGACCGAACAACCATTTTCCGCAACATCCCTGCAGTCTTTTTCATGATATTTGGCCTTCTTTCTTTTTGCTTCCCGGATATTTCCCGCCCGGAAGCCTTATCGTTTTTCCAATTAAAGATTGGTTCAGTTTACCGGGGGTTTGCACCTTTGTTATCCCTCAATGGCAATTAGCTTTTTCTCAGGGAGCTTTTCTTCAACGCCTTTCGGGATAGCCAAGCTCAGCACACCATGCTCCAGTTTGGCAGTGATATCCTTCTCTGTGAGCGCTTCACCCACATAGAAGCTCCGCTGCATCGTTCCGTCGTAACGTTCCTGGCGTATGGTCTTGCCCTTCTTCGCCTTGTCTTTCTCAACCTCTTTGGAGGCTGTGACCGTAAGATAACCATTCTCAAGACTCAGCTGAATCTGATCTTTCTTAAAGCCGGGCAGATCAATGTCGACTTCATAATGGTCATCGTGTTCGCGCACATCAGTCTTCATCTCGCGG
>JAFOIR010000331.1 GCA_017420625.1 Bacillota bacterium | reverse complement strand
GGCGTACCATCGTTCAAAACTCTCTTTTGTAATCCGCTTCCGGTCCGCAACAACAATCACTTCAAGCATTTCTTTTCCGCGTTCGCTGTTAAGGATACTGTATACATGTGACCTGGGCATATCCAGCAGACGCGCCATATCCGGCATGCTCATAGAGTTTTCTTCAAGCTCTGCATCCCGAAGTCTGTCATCGGCATTCCGGTATCTCGATTGGGAAACATACCACTGATTAAAGGCTTCTTTGGGAAAGCGCTGCCAGTAGTTCACAAGGATCGGCTTCACACCACCGACTTTCATCAGTTGATAGGCGTACGCTTCGCTGATCCCTAAAATCTCTGCGATATCACCGGCAGAGTAAGACTCTTGCTTAAGTAATCCCCCAGGTGCTTCTCCGGAAACCTTGTGATACTTCACTTGCCGGGCATACCAGCTTTCGAAGCTTTCAATTACGACCCGCATTTTCCCGGCTACCAGAATGGTCTCAAAATACTCTTTGTGGATCAGCCAGTAGGATTCCACTTTTTTCAGTCCGAGAAGCTTTCCCATTTCACGGACTGACATTGTTTTCTTTGGCAGAGTCATGCCAATCACCTCCAGTATGTAGTGTTGCCAGGTCTTGCGACCTGGCAACAGCATAGCGGGGAACCGCCATAGAATTTAGGATGTCATTTTCCTGTTTTTCCAGAAACGAGATCCTTGACAAGCTATTACGGTGTCAGCAGTTCTGTTTGTCCAGCCATTCGTCGAAGCTTTTTCTGGAGATCCTGTAGCCACTTCCGCCGAGCTTGACATAGCGGAACTCGTTTCTCTTTAATAGGTCATATACCGTGCGGCGTCCGCAGTCCAGGATGAGCATCAGCTCGTCCACGGTATAACAGCGTTTCTCCGGCATTTCCGGCACAGCACCTCCCGGAAAATCATATTCAACACATGCTTCCATCATTGTGTCCTCCTGCATTATGGTGCCTCCACGCACTCAGGGATGTACATCCCCAGGCTTTTCTGGATAGCTTCTTCAACTCCGGACATCTGCTCCGGCGTAATCTTGCCGATATACCGCTGTATACGGCATTTGTCTATGGTTTTGATCTGTTCCAGCTCCACGATGGAGTCTGTCATCAGGCCCCGGCCTTTCTTCAGGAGGAAATGAGTAGGCAGGTTCGGCTTCTTGAGCTTTGACGACAGAGGCGCTACGATCAGCGTAGGGCAGTAGAAATTGCCGTCATTATTCTGAAGGACCAGAACCGGTCTCGTGCCTCCTTGCTCCGAGCCTTTGAAGGGGTTCAGGTTGGCAATGTAGATATCGCCACGCCGGTAAACCCAGTTTTTTCTCATTCCCGTCATAGGTATCCTCCTTAGAATTTCAGGGGCAGGGCAGTTTTGACGCTGGAGCCGTTGTACATAACTAGCACCTGATAAACATACTTCTTATAGCCCGGGAAGTTAGCTGTAAGTGCGCTGCCGTCGCGGTAGATCTTAATTGCTGGATACTGGCGAAGCCTGCGGATCATTCGCTTGCGGTCGTATTCCCCGTAATAGCAGTCGATAAAGCGGGTCATGCCCTGGACCGCTTCTGCTCTTAAGGAATCCGGATCTCCGCCCCAGGCTTCCATCAGGATCGTAAGTGCTTCCTTGTATTTCTCCGAGCCGATCTTCTCGAACTCGTCGAAAGCTGTCCCGATACAGGCAAGTCTTTTCTGAGCTCTGCTCTGGGTGTAATCCAGCTGGAACCCGACGGACTCTGTAATCTTCTGAAAGCTGATTGCTTTGGGATCACCGGCATAGATCAAAGCGCGAATTCTTGCTCCTGCAGTCAGGATGGAAGAAAAACCGGTCTGCTGGGCGAAGAGCATTGCTTCGTCAGACTCTGTTAATCCGTAGTACACCTTGCAGAGGATCGGCAGATCCTGTCCGTGATTTCTCTGCTTTCTTGCTTCGATGGTATGCTGGCCGTCAAAGACGTAGTAACGACCGTTACGGCAGCTTACTTTGGGTTCGTTGGCGATATGCTCGTCAAATTCAGCTGCGATCTTTCGGACCCTGGCCAGGTTGAGTTCACGCTGATAGGCCTCTCTGGGCACGATCAGGTTACGGCTGTTGAGTGTCAGTTCTTTGTAAATGGGTTCTGTGGTTTTCATATGTTTGTTATCCTCCTATGTTTTTCAGATAATTGATTCCTTCCTTCGCCAGGAGCCGGATCCTTTTCTGATTCGCTTTCTGGCGATAAATGGCATCGTGCGTTTCAAAGCAGAAGTTCCAGCGGAAGATCATGCTTTCCAGTGCATCGTTGAGCTCGTACATGACATCTTCGATGGTATCTTCAGCCGGTGCTGCAGGTTCTTCATCGGGCATCTCATCCGGACTATCCGCATCTTCCTCTTCAGGAGATGAGATTACCAGCGATCCCGGCGCAGCCCTCGCAGAAGGGTACTGTAGTTTTCGTACGAGATCTTTTCTTGCTTCAGGAGTTGCCCTAGCAATAGCCATGATGTCCTTGTCTTTGCATTTGAGCTTTCCAGAAAGAATCTCGCCTTTAATGCCAGGAATGATTTCATCGGCTGCTTCGACGCCATTGGCATATACTTCTGCACCTCTGACGTATTTCTCGCTTTTCCCGATTTCCCGTGCTATAAGCTCGCTTGTTCTTTCCGGATTTTGGTCTGGGTACTTTTTACCCGGACCACTTTCTCCATCATCCGGACTGACATATTGATTGCCTCGAAATAACCTCTGACTTTTTTCAGCCTCATATCGTTTGCCTGTCAGAAACTTCTTTTGCTCATCCGTCAGATTCCTACGGCCAAGCTGGTTTCTACAGACCCATACGGTGACTGCGTATCGGTCGGAAAACTCCATTTCCATCGTTTCATAAGGAATCTCCGGATGGGCCTGCAGGATACGATAGCGGTTATGACCGTCTACGATGATGCCGTTCCATGTGATC
>JAFOIR010000330.1 GCA_017420625.1 Bacillota bacterium | reverse complement strand
GTAATCCAGGACGCAGTCGATAACATTTATCAGACAGAAGGGATCCGCCTGGATATGGACCGGATCTCCATGGACGATCCGGAAGTTTATCAGATGATCGGCGCCGGCAAGACCGACGGTGTCTTCCAGCTGGAAAGTGCCGGCATGACACAGTTTATGCGGGAGCTCAGACCAGAGAACATGGAAGATATCATCGCCGGGATCTCGCTGTACCGACCCGGCCCGATGGATTTTATTCCGAAGTATCTTAAAGGCAAGAAGGATCCCAGCCATATCGAGTATAAGACACCGCTCCTGGAACCTATTTTGAATACAACTTACGGATGCATGGTGTATCAGGAACAGGTTATGCAGATCGTGCGGGATCTGGCCGGATATACGATGGGACGTTCCGACCTGGTGCGCCGTGCCATGTCCAAGAAAAAAGCGGATGTCATGGCGGCTGAACGGCATAATTTTGTCTACGGCAATCCGGAAGAGAATGTGGCCGGATGTGTTTCCAAGGGAATCAGTCCGGAAGTTGCGGAATCGATCTTTGATGAAATGACCGATTTTGCCTCCTACGCTTTCAACAAGTCCCATGCGGCAGCCTATGCAGTGGTCGCTTATCAGACCGCTTATCTTCGCTGCCATTATCCCGTGGAGTTTATGGCTTCCATGATGACTTCCGTCATGGAACATTCCTCTAAGGTCATCGGCTATATTCAGGGTCTTAAAGCCCTGGGGATCCAGCTGCTTCCGCCGGATATCAACGAAGGATATTCCGGTTACTCCGTCACGGTAGTTACAGAGATGCGGGATGGAAAACCGGTCAGAGTCAAGAAGATCCGTTATGGACTTTCTTCGATCAAAAACGTCGGCAAGAGCCTGATCGATCGGATGGTCGCCGAACGGGAAGAGAACGGTCCGTTCCTGAGTATGACTGATTTCTGCCGCCGAATGGGTGAGAAGGATCTGAATAAACGAGCACTGGAAAGTCTGATCAAAGCCGGCGCCTTTGACTCACTGGGCGGCGGGTTTGGCAAACGGAGCGCATTCCTCCAGGCTTATCCCGGGATCATGTCAGCAGCCGTGGAATGGCGGAAAAACAAGATGAGCGGACAGATGGATCTTTTCGGACTGCCTGTGGAGGACGGAGAAGAAGAAACCATTGAAAAGGATCCGCTTTTAGATGCACCGGAATTCGACGATGTGATCAGGCTGGCCTTCGAAAAGGAAGTCATGGGCATCTATCTGACCGGCCATCCACTGGATCGGGATGAAGCGTTATGGAGAAGAAATATCACCAATCTTTCTTCTGACTTCACCTACGAAGAAACCGGGGAAGAGACGGAGGAAGGTTCCAAAGCAGGCACTGTTTTGATCGACGGACAGGAAGTCATGATCGGAGGACTGATCACCGGACGAACGATCAAAGCGACGAAAAATAATAAACTGATGGCGTTTCTCACAGTGGAGGACCTGTACGGATCGGTCGAAGTGCTGGTTTTCCCGAATACCTATGAGCGCTATAAGGATCTGACGGTGGAGGATGCCAAAGTCTTTATCCGCGGGCGGGTCTCTGCGGAGGAAGAAGCCGACAGCAAACTGATTGCATCCGTGATCATCCGGATGGAAGACCTAAAGCCTCTCTGGCTTCGACTGCCGGATCAGGCAGCCTGGCAAAACTGCAAAGACGAGGTTTGCCGAATCCTGGAAGAAGATCCCGGTGAAAAAGAAGTGAGAATATATCTTTCAAAAGAAAAACTCCGTCTGAAAGCTCCCGATCAATATAAAACAGCGGCTTCAGACGAGACGGTTTCAGCCCTTCAAAAGCTTCTTGGTTCCGAGAATGTAAGCTAATCCTGTCTTGCATTTTGCTTGGTTTTACGGTAAAATATCTATATCTATGATTATTAATCTTAAAGAGGGATAAGATAATGGCAAAAGAAATCAAAACCATCGGTATTCTGACCAGCGGCGGCGATGCACAGGGTATGAATGCGGCCATTCGTGCAGCAGCTCGTTCAGCCATGAACAAAGGCGTCACTGTTAAAGGCATCATGCAGGGTTACAGCGGTCTTCTGCGCAATGAGATCGTAGACCTCGGAGCGGTCAGCGTCGGCAACATTATCCATCATGGCGGTACGGTGCTCTATACGGCACGCTGCCCTGAGTTTATCGATCCCGATCCTGATAAAGCAGCTGCCGCGATCAAACAGGCAGCTGAAAATGCAAAAGCGCACGGCATCGACGGTCTGGTCGTCATCGGCGGTGACGGTTCATGGAAGGGTGCACAGAAGCTTTCCAAGCACGGCATCAATGTTGTCGGTATCCCCGGGACCATCGATCGGGATATCGCCTGCAGCGACTATACGATCGGTTTTGACAGTGCGGTCAATATTGCACTGGAAGCCGTTATTCGTCTGAGAGATACATCCGGCTCTCACTATCGCTGCTCCGTTCTGGAAGTTATGGGACGTCACTGCGGTGAGATCGCTCTTTGGGCTGGTCTTTGCGGCGGTGCGGACGCGATCCTGATTCCGGAACACCCTGAATCAGCCAACCTTGAAAGTATTCTGGAAGTTATTCAGGCAAATCGTGCCAGAGGCAAGAAGCACAACATCATTGTTGTTTCGGAAGGCATTCCGAAATTACTGGGATTAACGAGCCAGCAAATAGCGGAAACGATTGAAGAAGAAACTGGTATCGAAACCCGTGCGACCATCCTTGGTCATGTTCAGCGCGGCGGTATTCCGACAGCCGTGGATATCAAACATGCTACGATGATGGGTGTCTATGCGGTCGATCTGCTGCTGGCCGGCAAGAACAACCGTGTGGTAGCTTACCGTGATGAAAAATATGTTGACTTTGATATCGATGAAGCGCTGGCGATGGAAAAACGTCCGAGCTTCGATATTGAACGAGTCAATCATCGTGTTTCAACCTACCATTAAGAAAGACCTCCAAAGCAGGATGCCCCGGATGAAAATCCGGGGCAGATTTTTTGAAAATAATGCTTGCAATAGAGTTTTCTCTGTGCTATACTATTTTTCTGGATTTTATCCTTGTTCTCCCTTCAGGGAGGGCCAAAGACCAAAAGGAGGTGTAAACGATGAACCGTTATGAAGTTGCCGTTGTTCTTTCTTCCGTGCTGACCGACGAAGCCCGTGCATCGGAGTTGGAACTGATCAAAGGCTACATCACGAAGTATGGCGGTACCGTAGCTGAGGTGGACGAGTGGGGCAAGAAGAAACTTGCTTACGAGATCCGCAAAGAAAGCGAAGGGTATTTCTATTTCATCAAGGTCGATGCTGTTCCGGAAATGGCTGTCGAACTTGAAAAAGAAATGCGTCTCAGAAACGAAACCGTGCTCCGTTACCTGATTCTCAGAGAAGGAGAGTAATCAGCACAAACCGAAAGGGGTTTTGTTATGAACAAAGTCATTTTAATGGGCAGACTCACGAAGGATCCGGAAGTCCGTTATTCTCAGGGCTCCAGCGGAACGGCCGTCGGCCGTTATTCTCTGGCTGTCAATCGTTCCTACAGACGGGACGGCGAGCCGGATGCCGATTTCTTTAATATCGTTGCTTTTGGCAACAGAGGCGAGTTTGCCGGAAAGTATTTCAAAAAGGGTATGATGGTTGCTGTCGTAGGCGAGCTTCGCAATGGAAGCTACACCGACAGAGATGGCAACAAGCGCTATACCACCGATGTCATCGTTACAGAACAGTATTTTGCGGAAAGCCGCGGATCCTTTGAAAATCGTGGTTCGTCTCAGCAGAATTCCTATTCTCAGCAGAACTATCAACAGCAGCCGCAGGCGTCTTCTTACCAGCAGACAGCGGCACAGCCGAATGCTTATCAGCAGCCGGTCAGTCAGGATTTTGCACCTGCAGGTGCGGGATATCCCCAGCAGCAGGCAGCACCTGCTCAGCCGGTTCAGCAGGCTCCTACCGATGGATTCATGCCGATCGATACAGACATCGAAGGTGACGAAGATCTGCCCTTCTAATCTGACCAAAGGAGGAAAATAGAAATGCCTGAAACTACGACAGGGGCTCCGCAGAAAAGACGTCCCATGATGCGCCGCCGCAAAAAAGTTTGCGTTTTCTGCGCGAATCCCAATGAGAAAATTGATTATAAAGATGTTGCCAAACTGAGAAAATTCATCTCCGAGCGCGGCAAGATCCTTCCCCGTCGTATTACTGGTACCTGCTCGATGCACCAGCGTGACATCACTACAGCAGTTAAGCGTGCAAGACATATGTCTCTGCTGCCCTATATCGACGACTAATCAAGACCCAAGAAGAGTCTGCCCGAGCGGCAGACTCTCTTTGTTTTTCGAGGAAACAGGATGGAAATCAAATCAATTACCAGTGCACAGAATGCATCCTATAAGCAGGCGGTCAAATACCAGAATCAGAAGGAAGCCAGAAAATCGGCTGTTTTTACAGCGGAAGGTCTCCGGTCGGTCGACGAGGTCCTTTCTTCCGGGTGGGACATAGACTCTCTGTGGCTGGAGGATGGATTCTGCGATCAGAATCCCGGATATATCCGCTCACTGGAAGGCTCTGCCTTCCCGATATACCGGGTGAACCGGGCACTCTTTAAACGTCTGGGTGATACCGAGAACCCTCAGGGTATCCTGGCGATCGTTCACCGGAAAAAATGGAATGTGAAAGAGCTGCTTCAGAAGAAGGATCCGCTTTTTGTCGTGCTGGAAGATCTGCAGGATCCCGGCAATGTCGGAACGATCCTTCGAACAGCCGATGCAGCCGGTGCGGCAGCCGTCTTCGTCAGCAAAGGCACATCGGATCTGTACAATCCGAAAGTGGTTCGATCCAGCATGGGTTCTTTACTCCATCTGCCGGTGATCTCTTTCCCGACAGTGGAGGAACTGGCTCCCGTTCTTCAGAAAAAAGGCGTCCGGCTGATTGCGGCTCATCTCAAAGGAGAGAAAACTCCGTGGGAAACAGACATGACCGGATCGGTTGCGATTCTGATCGGCAATGAAGGGGCCGGACTGTCAGAAAAGGCTGCCAAAGCGGCTGACATCCTGGTCAAAATCCCGATGCCGGGACAGGCAGAATCGCTGAATGCGGCGATTGCATCCGGAATGATGCTTTATGAATCGATAAGACAGCGGTTTTTACTTGACAGCTCTGTCAATACATGATAGAATTACACTCTATGAAAGGCCATGACGGAGAGGTCCGTTCGCGGGAAAGGTTACAGAGAGCCGATGGTTGGTGCAAATCGGTGCCGGCTGCGAAGGGAAGGTAGCTCCAGAGCCGGAGAGAAGAAAGTCTGAAGGAAAGCTTCGATGAGTAGACCTCTCCCGCGATAGCTGCGTCAGTGCTTAGGGTTTGTCAGAACCTAAAGAGTGGTATGAAGTGTGAGCTTTATGCAATTTGAGTGGTACCGCGGGTTTCAGAAGATGATACTCGTCTCAAAGGATGCTTTGAGGCGAGTTTTTTATTGACCTACCGCCTGATAGGAGGAACTATGGCTAATCAGACTACGGGACTGGGTTTCAAGATCCAGGAAGTCGCAGGACGTATTCGCGAACTGAGAGACATCGCCGGCTATTCGATCACCGAGATGGCGAAGAATACCGGTGTAACAGAGGCAGAATATAAAGCATGTGAAACCGGACAGAGCGATCTGACGTTCGCATTTCTTTATCGCTGCGCGCTGGCTTTCGGCGTCGATGTTACGGATCTGATCGAAGGAAGCAGCCCTAAACTGCGTTCTTACAGCCTGACCAGATCCGG
>JAFOIR010000037.1 GCA_017420625.1 Bacillota bacterium | reverse complement strand
TCCAGATTCGTGTAGACATTCTGCACGTCATCGGAATCTTCCAGTGCATCTACCAGACGTTCCATCTGATCCAGCACTGCCTGATCATCGGTAGTGACATAATTCTGCGGGATCATGGTCACTTCTCCGCCGGTAATCGTCAGACCGGCTTTATCGAGTGCATCATAAACCTCACTGAAGGTCTCGGAAGCAGTCAGAATCTCTGCGACACCGTCTTCCACAGAAAAATCATCAGCACCAGCATCCAGCGCGGTCATCATGAGTTCTTCTTCATCAGCGCCTTCCGGAACTTCCACGAAGATCTGACCCTTCTTGTCAAACATGAAGGACACGCAGCCTGTCGTACCCAGGTTGCCGCCGTTTTTAGAGAAAGCATGACGCACATCAGAAGCGGAACGGTTCTTGTTGTCCGTCAGACACTCGACGATCACTGCGATCCCGTTGGGGCCATAGCCTTCGTAGGTAACTGATTCGTATTCGACATTGGATCCTTCACCGCTGTATTTCTTGATACTGCGTTGAATGGTATCGTTAGGCATATTGTTGGACTTACATTTTGCGATCGCATCACGCAGCTTGGAGTTGCTGTTCGGATCCGGACCGCCTTCTTTGATAGCGACCATCAGTTCACGGCCAAGTTTGGTAAAGATTTTGCCTCTCTGGGCATCGGATTTTTCTTTTTTATGTTTGATGTTTGCAAATTTGGAATGGCCTGACATTGAAATAACCTCTCGAAATCATTAAGAATAGACTTTTAACTGTGTTATTCTACCACAGAAGGCCTTACTTCGCAAGTGCTTCAGGCTTTCTTCCCGGAAGCTTTTCTGCCAATGATATAGATGATAGATGCTACCACCATACCATTGATCGAAGCAATACCCCAGTGAAGCAGATTGGCGACGACGGCACCGCAGATAACGCCGGCTACTGCAAACCAGTCGACTTGTCTTTCGACCTTGGAATCAGCCGTGTACTCGTCTTTATTGAAGAAGTAGCCAAGGATCAGGATAATACCTACCGGCGGCAGTGTTGCATTCAGGACATTCAGCCAGCTGACAAAGTTCCAGTAAAGCCAGTCAGCTGCAACCGTTCCGATCAGACCTGCAACCAGTACCATCGGTTTCTTCTTCTGATGGAAGATATTGGCAAGACCCAGACCGGAGCTGTACAGTGCGTTATCGTTGGTCGTCCAGATATTCAGACCCAGTACCAGTACGGCAAAGTAGAACATATTCAGCTTGATCATGACTTCAAAAATGTCATTGCCGCCGACAAAGATTGAAGAAACAGCACCGAACATGAACATCAGGGTGTTGCCGATGAAGAAAGCAACGACCGTCGAAATAACACCGGACTTGGTTGTTTTGGCAAATCGGGTGAAGTTCGGAGTTGCCGTACCGCCGGATACGAAGGAACCGATAACCATGCCAGCACCCGCAAAGACAGTGATCTGATTGCCGGAAGCTGCGAACTGATCAACGATCGTTCCGTTGCCCTGACGAATTGCCATGACCATAGCCGCTGTTCCAAGAACTGCAACCAGCGGGACAGCCACATAGCTGACGATGGTCAGCGATTTGATGCCGAAGTAGGCACTGCCGGTCATCAGAATACCGCCAAGGATGATAATGATCCATTTAGCAGTAGCACTGTCTCCGAAAAACTGAGTCGCGATCGGAATCGCCAGCATGGCAAGACCGACGCCGAACCAGCCGATCTGTGTAAAGCTGATCATTGCACTGGGCAGATAGGATCCCTTGATGCCAAAGGAACGGCGTGCCAGAAGATCCAGTGAAAAACCGGTCTTCGTTCCAACATAGCCAAGCAAACCTGTATAAGCTGCCAGGATCACACCGCCAAGCAGGATCGAGCTGACAAATCCTCCGAAGTCAAGCCCCTGGGCCATAGACTGACCGACCCACATACTGGCTGAGAAAAAGGTAAATCCCAGCATGACCATGAACATGGTCACGACATTTCTGCGTGATGACTGCGGAACTGCTTGTTCCGAGAAATCAACATCCACTTTGTTCTTTACTTCTGACATTTTGTTCCCCTCCCAAGGATAAAAAATTATATAATATATCTTGCCAGAGCCGACGTAAATTCATCGATCCGGGTTCTTGCAATTTCTCTAAGCGGTACATTCAGGATCATCCGGACGTAATCTTTTTCCTGCTCATATAGCTTCCGGCACACATCCCGATCGATCTGATCATAGTGATTAAGAACGATCCAATCTTCAAAGCTCACCGGTGTAGGATAGCCCAGTTTCTCATCGACCAGGGCTTTCATATCGATCTGGTCTGCTCTTTCCAGGATCCCTTCCCAGTATTCGAGAACCTCTTCAATATGATCGGAGATCTCATAACGTCTGGCACCTCCGTCATAGATGATACATTTTTCGAAGAGCGTATCCCGATGCTGCAGAGTCTCTTCGCGGTATTCCGGTGCAACGATCCCGTTTTTCCAGTAGAAATCCACATCGGGGCGGTTGATGCCGGAAACACCTTTATCCTGGTAGCAGCTGAAAACACCTTCATAGTAGACCGTGATGAATCCTTCAAAATCCGGCCAGAAGGAACGGATCTCCTTTGTCAGATTTTCCATCACTGTAATACCGGTATCACCACCGATCGTAAACAGGATAATATTTCTCAACTTAGCCCCGTGACGACGATAATGATCCGTCACATACCGAAGACAATGGATGAGTGTCTCTCCGGTAGCCACGATATCTCCGATCATCAAGGTACTGTCCGGAACCATCGCTAACTTGGAGTACTTGATCTCCAGTCCGGCAATCTCTTCATGATGGAACACCCGTTCACTGGAAAGAAAACTGATATCATGAACACGAACACCTTCGTTGAAACAGCTCTCTTCAAGCGGATAATTGAGTGCACCGCGCAGGATCGAAAGGATATTCGCAGAGGTCATCATCTCTTTATGTGCGAAATGTCGAACCATCCGTCCGGTTGATTTTAAAAGGCATCGGTAAACATCAAAGCTGACAACTTCCGGACTGTTCAGAAGCCGTCTTGTTCCCTCCTCTGTCACAATATAGTATCGGTTCAGAAAGGGACCATTTTCCGGCTGCCCCTCGAGCCGATAGGCTTTG
>JAFOIR010000329.1 GCA_017420625.1 Bacillota bacterium | reverse complement strand
GAAGAGATTTTGTATTTTTCTTTCTTGGTCATTTCTTATTAATTCCTGAAACTCAAAGTTCTCTGTCTTGTAAGATAATATTTAGCATTTCTCGTGGAGTGACGATAAAGGGTTTTGAAGGGAAATGTCGGATATTCCCAGTTACCAGATAGGCGGGCTCTGTCTTTCTTTCTTCCATCGTAACTTCGTAGAATACTAGGTCTTTGGGATCCGGCAGGTCTATATTGATGTGTTCGGCGTCTATATATAGTCCATTGTCATGAAAAGCGGATATGATAGCATCTACAATTTCTTTTGAAAGATGGAATTTGGGCCTGGAGAGGACATCACGATATTCATCTTCTATCTCTTTGTTTAATACGGGAACAACAGGACCGTTGAAAGCAAATTCGACAATTGTACTGGGAGGAGAGTTTCCTTTAAGCATGGCAGAGACAACAACATTGGTATCAATGATGGCATAATACTTCATGATATTTTATTTTCTTGTCTCAGCAATTTCTGCATTTATCTCATCCAGAGACATATCAGAAATGCCATATTGCTCCGCTATTTGATTAGCCTGCCGTAAAGCTTTGATTCCAGGACTTTCTTCTTCCAGTTTCATGCTGAAGGGGATACCTTTTTCCTGATTGAGTCTAATCATACACATGCGCAGATAAGCGGGAAGCGTTAGACCTAATTGATCTAGTATCTGAACAGATTTAATCTTTTCGGAGTCTTCTGTCCGGAATTGAACCAGGGTACTTGCCATAATGAACTTCCACCTCCTTTGGAGAGTAATACTGACTTGTAGTCTATGTCTATTATATCAGAAGTGAATTGCAAATGCAATCAAATGATTACAAATGATTATCTTGACTGATATGCCTTTTGCATTATAGATCTTGTATCATAATCATGAAATAGATGACCAGAAATATGACCAGGATTTTTAGAAATGCTTTATTTATGCGGGTTTGAGGGACTATTTATATGGGTTCGATTCCCGTCACGCGCTTTTTTTTATTGTCGGAAGATCGGTCACTCATAGATGATCTGGATCGTCAGGATGCGGCCATTCAAAGAAGTGTAATACATATAGGCATCCCAGATGCCTTCCATATCCCGAAAGACACCATCACTGATAAGAATATCGATCGCTTCCGAACAATCTTCTGCAGAATCAAATTTGAGATAATAGAATCCACCGGTTTGAATGTACAGGGCATCGGCTACGATTTCATAGTCATAAGATCCAACATAATAGCCATTCATCCGGAAATAGTCATATTCGGTGGCCGTACAGACAGGATAATCCTCCGGTTGTCTGATGATGTGCGTCTCTAAAAGTTCCTCTGTCGTAATACAGAAATAATCGTGGGACAATCGTTCTAAGCCATCCTGGAACATCGAATCATCCCAGGTAAGGTCGATATGGTAATCATTGCCGCCCAGTGTGGCGATATTCCATGTATGGCCGATTCTGCCAGGATACTCGTTAATATCGTATCCTTTGACGAGCCTGCAGGGAAGGTGCCGCTCTTTCATGAGCCATTGAAAAGCACGGGCGTAGCCTTCGCAGATCGCCTTATGTTCTACTAACGCACCATAGGCATTGCCGGCGATGGTTTCCAGGGTATTGATGGAATCCAACTCCTCGGCCAGATCATAGTCATAGGCAGTTGTTTCAATGATATAATCATGAAAGAAAAGCGCGGTTTCATAGTCAGACATTTCCAGAGTCTGATCGACAAGAGACTGACAGACTGCAACCGCAGCTGATCGCATCGAAACGATTTCCTCAGAAGAAGCCAGAGAAGTAACCGTAAAGGTAACTGTGATCTGTGAACCTTTGGTGAGGCTTTCCCATTGATAGCCGCTGGTAAGCCAGAAGAATTCCGGGTAATCATCATGAATCGCCATGAAAGCTTTTTCGATTTCACTCGGATCAATCTGATAGAAGATCAGTGTCGTTTGAAGCTGATCCAGTTCGGTGACAAATTGAGCATAGGCTTTTTTTCCATCTTCGCTGAGAAGAGATCCGTAATAGCCATAATCTTCTTCGGGAATAACGTATTCCGGGACATCGGAAAGATTTGGTTCGGAAGATTGACTTGCTTGGACAGGGGATTCCTCTGGAGGCATGGAAAAATGACTTTCTTCCGGAGGCCGGACAACCGGACTATCTTCCTGACGGCCGGATTCAGAATATGCTTCATGGGAAGGGGAATTTTGACTGGAAGAGAAGTCTTCTCTATCCGATGTCTGCCCGCTTTTAGGCCAGATGACGATAACAGCGATGCATAATGAAACAAGAATCCAGAACCAGGTTCGCTGAAAGATCGTTTTACGTCTTTTGGGAGGTCTTCGGTAGGACGGCATTGGCTGCACTGGTGTTCCGCAAATATGGCAGAAATTGCTTCCTTCAGGAATTTCAGCGCCGCAGCGACGACAATATAAAGCCATTGATCCGTCCTCCTCTCATAGTTTTTTCCATTATACAGATTTTTTCATTCGATCGCAACCGAAGACAGAAAGAATAGTACAATTGAATTCGCTTCCGGCCTATGCTATACTTTTCTGGAAAAAAGCCCCGGCAGAAACGCGGGGTACGTTTCTGCCGGGGAAAAAAGAAAAACGGGGAAAAGGAAAAAGCAAAGAGGAAATAAGAAGATATGGCAAATATCGTTGATTATATCCACTGGCGGGGAGATCTGCCGGTATCCGCCATGTTCCCATGGAACGAATTGGATAACCTGGTAATGGCACGATTCTCCTATCTGCCGTTTGAAAGGATCGAGATGTATCCGGGTGATACGATAGGTTCGATCACCAGCCGTATACTGGAGCTTCCAAAGGAGGGCTATCACTTCAGGGAAGATCCCAAACTGGCAGAAGCAGTGCACGCAAGCAGAAGATACCGGGACTATGAAGTATCGGACTTCGTGTGCCGAAGGGAAGAGATCATCGAGGAGCAGTTTTCGGCGGTTACCGTTCATCTGCCAAACAGAGAAATGTTTCTTTCCTTCCGTGGAACCGATGCGACCCTGGTAGGCTGGAAGGAAGATTTCAACATGGCATTCCAGGCCCATATTCCGGC
Organism: Bacillota bacterium; assembly: GCA_017420625.1. The sequence goes on along the minus strand of JAFOIR010000329.1, from coordinate 962 downwards.
ACAGATAGCTGCAAAGACTTATCTGGGAGAGATTGCAGAGAAATATCCGCATGAGATGATCCGTATGGGAGGTCATTCCAAAGGCGGGAATATTGCCATGTATGCGGCTTTGTTTGCAGCAGGAACACATGAAAAACGGATTCTGGAAGTGGACAGTTTTGACGGACCGGGCTTCATGGAAGAAATCATAACCGAGAATGCCGAAAATCCGATTCTGTCAAGGATCCGGTTATATATTCCGCAGGAGTCAGTGGTAGGCCGGCTGTTGGAGATGAATGTACAGCCATTCGTCGTACAGAGTCTGGAAAGCGTTTTTCATCAGCACAACGTATATAACTGGCAGGTCATGAAAGACCATTTCCTTAAGGCACAGCTCGGAGAAGCCGGAGATTTGATCGATGGTGCGATCAAAGACTGGCTGGCCAGCTCTACACCGGAGCAGCGACAGGTGTTTGTGGATGGTGTATTTGAAGTGCTCAATGCTTCCAACGCAACGACCCTTCGGGAACTTGGAAGCGGGCTCTTCAGAAGCTTTCCTTCTTTCGTGAAGAGCTATCGATCCATTTCGGAAGAAGACCGCAAGACGATCATGCAGATGGTCCAGCTCTTTGCAAAGTCTTATACGGCCAGCATCATGGGAAGACGTGCAGAGCAGAGCCAGACAGTGAAAGACCAAAAAGCTTTACCGGAAGGTGCTGTGACTACGCCAACACCTTTGCTGACGGACGGACAGTAAAGATCCGGCCGTTTGCATAGTCCCAAGCCCAGGAGAAGGCTTCGTAGCGGGAGGAAAAAGCCTTTTCGAACTGTTCTTCCGGAAGATTTGTCACTGGATTGCAGTAGCAGATGGTAAACAGACGATCATGAGCAGCCGGATGGCTGACGGGAGTGAAAGGAATACAGACTGCGCTCATTTTGTCACCTCGGGGATTTTTTTCAGTCAGATCTCTCTTTCTTTCTTG
>JAFOIR010000328.1 GCA_017420625.1 Bacillota bacterium | reverse complement strand
GTTCGATCCCGGCTTTGAGCATTTCTTCAAAGATCTCTGAAAGCCGGCTTGGACGATGGACCATATAGAAATGTCCATGGGTCCGGAGCAGATACCTCGCAGCTGCCATCACATCGGACAGACTGCAGGCGATCTCATGTCTTGCCAGGCTTACAGAAGTTGAATCATTCTTCAAACTGTCCGGCCGGACCTTCATGTAGGGCGGGTTCACCGTCACTACATCAAAGGAAGATGCCGGCAAAAGTGACCGGATTTCCCGAAGATCTCCTGTAAGGATACGGATCTGTTCTTCAACCTCATTGAGCTTCATGCTGCGTGAAGCCATTTCCGCCATATCCGGCTGGATCTCCACACCGGTATAGAAAGATCCCGGATACCGCGCCAGCATGAGCAGCGGAATCACACCTGTTCCAGTACAAAGATCACAAACCGTTTGCCTGGCTTTTGCTTTCGCAAAATCAGCCAGCAGTACGGCATCCGTTCCGAAACAGAACTTCTCGGGATCCTGAATGAGTCTGAATCCGCCCCTCTGCAATTCGTCAATTCTTTCCATCGAATAGGTAATGGCCGCAGTTTACGCTGCGGCCTCTCCTCATCCATATTTTCAGTTGCTTACTTATCCTGTTCCAGCTCTTTGAGCTGTTTTTCCGAAGAAACCTCATCCGGATCATCGGAAGGACGGCGCCGATGCGTATGCCGCAGGATCCTGATCTCATCCAGCGGGAATTCGCTGATCACAACATCTCCCTTCTCCTGGCTCACACCAACCTTCACCAGCTGACGAAGCACATTGACATGCAGTACTTCACCGGCTCCGCTGGGTGTCTCTACTGTATCGCCCTCGGAAGGAAGTCCCTTGGTGAGCTCCTCGTAGGTCGATTCCTCATATCTCAGGCAGCACATCAGTCTTCCGCATGTCCCACTGATCTTCGTGGGATTGAGAGAAAGATTCTGATCCTTAGCCATCTTAATGCTTACGGGCGCAAAGTCAGAAAGGAACGTACTGCAGCAGTACGGCCGTCCGCAGATACCGATCCCGCCGCCCATCTTGGTTTCATCACGTACACCGATCTGCCGAAGCTCGATCCTCGTATGGAAGACCGTCGCCAGATCCTTCACCAATTCACGGAAATCCACCCGTCCGTCTGCTGTAAAGTAGAAAAGGATCTTCTTGCCGTCAAACGTATATTCCACATCGATCAGATTCATTTCCAGACCGCGTTCGCGGATCTTTTCCTGACAGATCACCGCTGCTTCTTTCTCCAGCGAAAGATTCTTCTGATATGTTGCGGTATCCTGTTCGGTGGCTTTTCTGAGCACGGGTCTGAGGGGCTGAATGATATCCTCTTCTCCTGCCAGACGCGGCTCTGTTACAGCTAGTCCGTACTCGACTCCGCGAGCCGTCTCTACGATCACATAATCGCCCTTCTGAATCAGAAATGGACCGGGCGCAAAATAATATACACGCCCCGTCTTGCGGAAGCGTACACCAATTACTGTCGTCAAACTATTAACCTTCTCTTTCTATCATCAAACCTGTCATCAGTCTGTCCAGTGCCAGATCACGGTTCACATTCTGTGAAAGACCGGTATCGATCTGACGGATCAGCAGAACGATCTCACCAAGTTTCTCCAGTGAGTATTTCTCCGCCCCCCGGCAGATCTCCTGCCGGTAATCGACCGTAAGGATCCGGTCCGGATCGCCTGTTGCCAGGTAAATCAGCTCGTCTCTTACCCACAGCAGCATCAGATCAAGCAGCTGCTGGGTTTCTTTTTTATATGTTTCAAATAGTCCTGCACCGCGCAGAACATCGATTGGCTTAAGTTCCGGCACTCTCGCCAGAAACCCAAACAGATCTCTGCGCATGGCAGAAAAGTCCTGATCAGAAAGCAGCATCTGTGCTTTTCCAAGGGATCCTTGCGCAAAAACAGCGGCCGCCCGTGCCTGCTCTTCCGAGACTCCCCGGCGCACCAGCACCTCGGTAATCATCTCGACAGGCAGCGGCTGAAGAGAGATCTTCACACAGCGGGAAAGGATCGTCGGCAGAAAAGAGGAAGCCCTCTCTGCAAGGAGCAGGATCACTCCATACTCCGGCGGTTCTTCGATCGTCTTCAGCATAGTATTCTGCGCTTCGACGGTCAGCTTGTCCGCTTCTTCAATGATATAGACCTTATACCGGCCTTTATAAGGCCGGATATCGATATCTCCCACGAGATCCGTCTGGATCTGTTCTTTGGAAATACTCTTTTTCTCCGGCAGCGGCCGGATCTTTTTGACGTCCGGATGATTCCCATGCGAAAGAAGCCGGCGCTCTTCTTCGGTTCCGAAAAGCTCCGCCACAAACGCATCTGCCAGCATCTTCTTTCCGACGCCGGGAATTCCTTCGATCAGATAGGCATGCGAAATATGCCCGTCCCGGACGGCTTCCGAGAGGTGCTTTTTCGCTTCCTCATGCCCCAAAATGGCAGAAAAAGAGGCTCCCGAGTGGCCTCCGAGGACTTGTGCGCTCATCAGGGGAACCTCCTTTGAGATTGAAAGCAAACGATCCTTCCTTTTTAGAACTTGTGGAAGGACTCAACATCCAGCACGAATACGGTCGCGCCGCCAGCTGTGACCTCGATCGGATAGGGGATATAACCTTCCGCTGTGGTGGTATAGGGCTGGTTGGCGATCGTCATCTGCTTGACGGTCTGGCATTTTTCCTGAATGATTCCCAGAACTTCTTCCAGCTTCTCTTCCTCACAGCCGATCAGCATCGTGGTGTTGCCCACACGAAGGAATCCACCGGTCGAAGCAAGCTTGGTGACCTGGAAGCGTGCGCGGTTCAGCGCTGTGGTGAGCTTCTGAGAGTCTTCGTCATGAATAATGGCAAGAACGAGTTTCATTTTGATCCCTCCTAAAGGTATAAATATGATGAAATCAGATAGTTTGCAAATATCCCTGCATCTTCTGCCAGATCTCTCCGGCAACTTCCTCTGGGCTTCTCGCCCCGTCGATCAGGATCACTCGCTTAGGATCCCTCTCGGCTAAGGAATAATAACCCTTGTTGATCATCCGATGGAAATCTTCTTTCTCTTCCTCCAGCCGGTCCAGGGTATGTCCGCTCTGACCACGTTTACGGCGAAGACCTTCTTCATAGTCCACGTAGACCAGAAACGTCACATCCGGATAGAGCCCATCGATCGCCGGTTCATTGATCATCTGGACGAAGTCCATGCCTAAGCCCCGGCCGATCCCCTGATAGACCAGCGACGAATCCACGTACCGATCTAAGAGAACGATCTTGCCTTCCGCCAACGCCGGACGAATTTTTTCCATCACGTGCTGACGTCTCTGGGCGGCAAAGAGCAGTGCTTCCGTCACCGCATCCATTCCGGAATAAGAAGGCGTGAGCAGAATCTGTCTCACCGCTTCCCCGACCTCGGTACCGCCGGGTTCACGGGAACGAACGACTTCATAGCCTTCCTCCCGAAGCTTCTTTTCCAGGAGATCCATCTGCAGGGTCTTTCCGGACCCATCAGGTCCCTCCATGGAAACAAACAGACCCAAGCCGATCACCCCCTGTATATTCCCTGAATAAAATTATTATAACAGGGTATATTCAGTTTTTCAAGAGAGAATCAGCGGCGGTTCCCGTCATTCTCGTCATTTTGATCGAGGAGGTGTCAAATATGCGGCACGATTTATACAAAATATCGTTTGCCTTCTTAACAAAATTGTAATATAATAGATTATTGCTAACGCAAAAAAGACAATCATTATTTTCAATATTTAGAGGAAAACTATGGCTACTAAAACGAACTCAAAGAAAGTGAACATTGCCGGTATCATCTTTTTTGTTCTGCAGGTACTGGCGTCAGTTGCACTGGTCGTTCTGCTCATGCAGATCGCAATCCTGCCCACTCGATTTCTGATCGTCATCGGTGCGGTCCTGGCTGCACTTTGTATTATCTCTCTTATCATGCAGATTTCTCAGCATGGAAAAATGGTAGGGCTGATCTACTCCGTTATAATTGCTATTGTGTTGATCACTGGCTCTGTTTATCTCTGGAAAACCAATAAAGCACTTTCTGATGTCAGTGCTTCTTCACAAGATAGTACGATTACCAGCCGCATGTCCATCCTGGTTCTGACCAACAGCGGCATGGAAGGTCTGCAGGATCTGGCCGGGCAGGCAATCGGAATCCAGTCCACCCTTGATCAAGCTAAAACCAAACAGTCTCTATCTGAACTACAGATTCACTTCGAATCCGAACTTTCCACTGTATCGTACAACAGCTACATTACGGCAGCCGCCGGACTCTACTCCGGCGAAGTCAGTGCCATTATCTTCAACGAAGCCTTCCGCGGATTAGTGGAAGAAACCTATCCTAACTTCAATACCGAAACCAAACCTCTTCAGGAGTTTACCTACAAGGAAATCATCAAAACACCGGAAAAAGAATCCGAAAATAGTATTGAACGTCGTGAAGATGTCAAAGTAGCTCAGGAGCCTTTCATTGTATATCTCTCCGGTAATGATGGATACGGTAAAATCGATATTGATGGCGGTCGTTCAGATGTGAACATTTTGGCAATTGTTAATCCAGAGACCAAAGAAATCCTACTGGTTACTACCCCTCGTGACAGTTATGTTGAACTTCCTTGGGGATCACATGATAAGCTCACTCATGCCAGCATCTGGGGACTGGATACATCTGTTCAGATTCTGGAAGATCTATATGGATTTGCAATTGACTACTATGCCAGAATCAATTTTAGCGGTTTCGAGAATGTTATCGATGCATTAGGTGGCGTAGAAGTATATTCCGATGAAGCATTTGAATCATGGGATGGTAAATATTTTGAAGCTGGATACAACCATGTCAATGGCGAACAGGCGTTATCTTTTGTCCGGGAAAGACATAGTCTGAGTGGTGGAGATTTTGCCCGTGGCCGTAATCAGATGCGAATGATCCAAGCTGTTGTAGATAAAATTACTTCTCCTGCCATCCTGACCAGCTACATGCCTCTTATGGATAGCTTATCATCTGCCGTTGCAACCAACATGCCCAAAGATAAGATTTCTTCTCTGGTCAAGATGCAG
>JAFOIR010000327.1 GCA_017420625.1 Bacillota bacterium | reverse complement strand
TCATGGATGCATGCGGATCGGCCAGATACAGCTGAACGATCTCTGTTCCGGCAGCAGAACCGGTATTTGTCAATCTCAGAGAAATATGAACTTCTTCCATCGGATCGACAGCCGATTCAAGCTGCAGATCGCTGTATTCAAACGTTGTATAGGAAAGTCCAAAGCCAAATGGATAGCGTGGTGTATGAGGTTCATCGACATAGTCCTGGAAGCCGATACTCGGCGCCTGATGCCAGGCAGAACCGCGCAGATGATTGTAAAAGATCGGGATCTGACCGGCGTTTTGTGCCACCGAAAGCGGCAGTTTGCCGGATGGATTGGTCTTACCAAAGAGGACATCCGTGATCGTCTCGGCTGCATAGGTTCCGGGTGCCCATGCTTCCAGGATCGCACTCAGATACTGATCTGCGATATCACTGGAGATCGGACGACCGTCAAAATGAATGCCGATCATTGGTTTGCCGAGCTTAGATGCTTCCACAATGAAAGCATCCTGTGCTGCCGGCAGATTGATATTCGTACTGTCGATGCCTTCCCCCATGGTCGCGATGGACCCGGTTCCGTACTTGCCTCCCAAAGTGAGAATCACAACATCCGCCTGCTTGACAAGATCCAGTGCTTCAGCAAAACCGGACTGATCCGCACCTGCTTTGGGATATCCCGCCGCATAGAGAATACGGACCGCCGGATCATTGGCGCTGAGAGTTTCTTTCAACACCTGCCGGAGGGTCTTGCAGTCCGGTTTGATCTTTCGAATGACCCTGTCAAAGACTTCCGTTTCATCAACCTGCACTTTGGTACCCGGGACTCGTTCCATTTCAACTTTCGACGTATCGCCTCCGCCGCCGACACCGGCCATGGAGTTCATGGCGGCATAGACTGCTTCAACCATGGAAAGATGGGTATATCCGCCGAAATAATATCGTGCATTATCCGCCTGTGGTCCGATCAGAGCGATCGTCCGGACCGGCTTCAGCGGCAGGATCCCGTCGTTCTTCAGAAGGATCAGGCTTTCCGCTGACGACTGATACGCCAGTGCTTCATCGTTTTCTCCGTGAACAGTCTTTTCCAGCTCCTCACCAGTCAGCGCATAGGGATGCTCAAAAAGTCCCATCCGGAACTTGGCCTCCAAGATTCTCAGAACCGCCCTGTCCAGAACGGCGATATCCGCCTCGCCGCTCTCAAACATGGATTTCAGTTCCGGTCCGTAGCAGGAAGGCATCGGCAGTTCGACATCCATACCAGCCTTCAGGCATCGATAGCCTGTCTCTGCCTTGGTCTCACCAACACCCTGGACCTGGAAACTGTTCTCCACTCCGCCGTAATCCGAAATTACGACCCCGTCAAAACCCATTTCTTCCCGAAGAAGTCCGGTCAGATAATGCTTCGATGCATGGATGGGCAATCCGTCGATCGTGTCGTAACAGGGCATGATGCCGCGAAGATGTGCTTCTCTGATGGCTGCCTGGAAGGACTTGCCATAGATTTCATAAAGCAGATGATCGCCTGCTTCACAGGCGGTTCCGTGGATTCCGCCGATCGAATGATGAAATCCCAGAAAATGCTTGGCGACCGATTCCGGTCTTCTTCCGGCCGTTTCCGTTTCCTGAATCCCTCGGGTAAAGGCAGCGCCCATCGCTGCTGCAAGGGTCGGATCCTCTCCATATGCCTCTCCCTGACGTCCCATTCGGGAATCCCGGGCGATATCCAGCACCGGTGCCAGGATCTGCGAAATTCCAAGCGCTGCTTCCTGTCTGGAAACGACTTTCCCCAGTGCCTCTTCCAGGGCCGGATCAAAGCTTGCACCTCTTCCTGCACCTGTGGGGAGTGTTGTGGTATCCTGCATGAGCGGCCCGCAGAGGCCTTCCATATGAAACACAGCCGGGATATGATGCGGACTGTTTTCCATGATGACTTTCTGCAGTTTCCGCTGCCACAAAGAGACTTCCTCCAGGTTTTCTCCCATCCGGAACTCCAGTGTGGAAACCTGCCCAACGCCGTAAGGAAGTAAATCTGCAAATTCCTTCTCGTGGTCTGCGGCAAAGAACACGCCGTATGTCTGTGCGAGCTTCTCATCGAGACTCATTTCATTAAGCAACGCCTCCACCCGCTCCCTTGCAGAAAGTTTCCTATCCATATATTTTTCCATTCTGTTTTCTCCTTTGCTCTGCAGATCGTCCTGCTCATTATATCACAGAAGAAACGGCCGTACCATCCTGATACGGCCGCTCCATTTCCATTACTCAGATGACTTCCACACACACCCTGTCCAGATTCCTGCACTGGGTGAAGATGTCCGAAAGATCTCCCTGTCGCTGGCTCTGGACCTTGATGCAGGGATAGTAAAGGCCTGGCTTTTCAAACACATGCACCGTCTTTACTTCTACTGTTCCATCTGCCTGAATATGAAGTTCTTCCGCTCCGGACCAGTCATTCGTCTTCTCATAGTCCCAGGCTGCTTTGGTCACGGATCCCGCATGGGGCGGCATTTCGATCTTCGCCAGGAAGGTTACTGCCTCGCCGGCTTTGACAGTCACTTTCTTTGTATATTCCATCCCCTTGCTGGCGCAGCCAGCGCTTACGACCGGCTGCATGCCGCCGCGCTCAGATGCTTTTTCCGGCAGGCGGATCTGTCCGTCTTCAAAAGTATAATTCATAGTCGGCAGCGGCTCTATGCCTTTCTCTGCCCAGGCTGCTACATCCAGCAGTGCCTGATGAAGGGTTCCAATATAATCGACCTGATGCTGCGGATCGTCCTGATAGCCAGCCCGATCATCATGGATCGAATTATCATGATAATATAGTCGGAAATTTTCGCTTCTGCCATGTCGCTCAGCTGCCTTACGATACCAGTCGCCATGCCAGGGGCAGGCGCTTTCGTCCAGCATGGAGCAAAGACCGATCATCTTTCCATGGAAATCTCCGTCGATCAGCGTTCCGGCGCCGCTCGTCGCAATAAACTGCGCGATCAGCATGGGAAGCTGAGCAGGAACCGGCTTGCCGTTCTCATCACGGAACTGATCATAAACCGTATAGGTTTCATCCGGGATCTGATGACGGTGGAAAAACTGCATGGCGATCGCATCGGAGTTGTCCACCATGATCTCATCGCCGATCTGAAGGGCTTTGAACGGATTGCTGTTTTGAGCGCCGTTGTTCTCCGGATGAAGTGTCAGAAGATCACCATCGATCTCGGCGATATTGATCTCAGCCCCTTTGCATGCTCCGGAAAGGACCCGCAGGCGGCAATGGTACTGATACGAGCCTTCCGGCAGAAGATCTGTCATACGGATCTTCGGGAGCGGTTCTCCGCCCAGCATCGTGTTGACCCAGCTGTTGTCCACGCTGCTGAACTCATCATCCGCTTTTTCTTTTTTCTCGTAGAGGATCTCTTTGACCTTTGTCACATGCTGCATCCGGTCGCGCACCGCATCACTGGAAGGATCAGCGCCTTCATAGCCTTCTTTTTCCCAGAAGTCCTTAAAATAGGTGGGGAACATCCTATAGACAGTCGGAACGAGCACCATCAGCGCACCGTCTCCCATGAACGGATGACAGAACCAGGCCTTCTCAGGAAATCCCATGGTGGTCGCTTCCCGAAGCGCTGCCTTCTGGACTTCATCCAGTCCTTCATAGATGTTGCCGGATCCGCCGGGTTCCATCGCTGCCGTCACCTTTTTCAGTCCTTCCTCACCCAGCACACGAACGGCATGCATACGGGAGGCGAAGACGTTCGGGGCTGCCATAGGATTCGCCATGACATAGGGCACAGCTCCATCCCAGACGCCTTCGGTCGCTTCCATGGCACCCATCGTTTTGAAGGATCCGCCGCTGCCTCCGAAGATGTAACCGTAGGGGCGCTCGTCTGTCTGATAATATTCCTTTGCAACCTTCCGGGAAAACTCTGCGCTGGCAGAGCTTGCCTTGTAAAGGCGGGAGGGATCCCCGCCGACCACAAAACCGCCCTGATTGGAGACTACATAGTAGGCACCATGTGACAGGCAGAAGGCGATCTTGTCATCCTCACCGGTCAGGTGTTCGGACTCGTGCTCATCCTCCGGTGCCGGTGAAACATATTGGAAGAAACGGCCTTCGTAGGCTTCCTTCATGGGGTAGTAAAAGCAGAACCTGACCTCATTTATGCCATTCAGATCGGTTCCTTTGAATCCGCCGTGCACATAGTAGTGCGGAAGCGGGTTCTGACGGATCTCCTGCACGTCGATATATGGCTCGCTGAAATAGGGATCGTTGGCGGGATGATAAGTATTCTGCATAGTTTAATCCTCCATCTTCTCTTCTTCAAGAGCTGTCTCTTCAGCCACTTTCGCTCGTTTCTCTTCGTTGGCCTTACGGATCTCAGGCATCCGTTTATCCAGTTTATACAGGTGGAAGGCCAGGTAGACCAGCAGGTAGAGCGCAGCGGGGATCAGCGAGAACAGAAGACGAACCATGTTGAGTGCACCAGCCGTCTGGACAGCGGCAGTCTCGCTGTAACCAGCCAGGCCAAGCAGAATGCCCAAAAGACCTGCACCAAGGCCTGCGCCGAGTTTCTGTGCGAAACCGTTGATCGCGCCTAAGGAACCTTCCAGACGGTAAAGACCTTTATACTCGTTATATTCTGCGCAGTCGATGATCATCAGACCGGTCAGCATGGAGATCGGAACTGCGCCGCCTCCATAGAGAACAGCCGCAACAGCCAGCAGCGGGAAGTTGGCACCGGCAAAGAAGTTGATAAGATAACCAGCCATCGTGCAGAGAATACCCACACGGATGATCTTTACGACGGTCGTGCGTTTCAGGATGGTCGGGATGACCAGCATCATCGGGATGGCGATCATCTGGACAGCAGACAAAGCACCCAGTAGACCAATGTTGCCGACAATATCGGTGAAGTAGAAGTTGTTCACACCCATGTTGGTGATGAGGTTCATGGTGAAGGTGGCCAGGGCGATAATGTAGATGTAGGGGTTTTTCTTCAGAACTGTGAAAACGTCCTTCATAGAAAGTTTCTCACCAGACTTCTCATCAATCTTACGGGTCTCTTTGACGACAAAGAATCGAAGCAGTCCCAGGACGACCATGGGAGCCGCGAAGATCAGGATCAGCGTGATCCAGCCAGCCTGAGATGTCGCGATCCGTCCGATCAGAACCGGGAAGATGATATTGAAGATAACGACAACGACCATGGGAATCAGTCCGCCATAGGTAGAAAGCGCGACATAGTCTTTCTGATCGGAGAAGGCACGAACCATATAAACGGTCTGGTTTGCATTCAGGAAAGTCATGAAGACGGAATTGGAGAACGCATACATGATGAACAGCCAGACACATTTGAGAGTGGTTCCCCAGGAAGCCGGGCAAATGAACAGAGCCAGGGTGGTGATCCACAGACCGATGACACACAGCTCATACGGACGGCCGCGGCCGATCTTCGTGTTGGTCTTGTCGACGATATAGCCGGCAAAGATATCGGTGACGCCATCGAGGAACTTGCTGGCAAGCATCAGGGTACCTACCGTCACGGCGGGGATACCGAGAACTTTGATCGCAAACATGGAAAGATATCCCATGATCATCAGTGCGACGCCGGTGGAGCCTCCGCG
>JAFOIR010000326.1 GCA_017420625.1 Bacillota bacterium | reverse complement strand
GCTGTCCGGCAGGAAGGGAATTGCACCGTTGTTCGGAACGTTTACGACCATCTCGGTATCATCGTTGTTATAGACAGCATTGACGAAGGTCATGGCGACTTCGCTGTATCCGCCGCCGCCGCGCTTTTCCAAAGCAGCCGGTTTGTCTGCATTGTCTGGATCGGCGTAGGCACTGTAAACTTCCTTTTCCAGTTCCTGCACATACTCACCGCGCGTCTTGGGTGCAGCTTTCAGTTTTTCAACTACTTTATGCGTATGATAGTAGTACTGCAGATAGGGACTGACCAGAACACCCAGCAGTTTGCAAAGCTCTGGATCGACCGACTGCTGCGCGGCCAGTGCCATGAACTGTTCCTCGGTGATCGGTTTGCCGTCGATCGTAATATTGCTGATGAAATTCATGTGATTCAGACCGATATAATCATACTGGACCCGTTTGTAATTTGCATCATTATAGTCCATGCCAAAAGCACTTTTCGCCCACATCTTCGGAAAGATGCCACCGGAACAGAAACCGGCGATATTCGCCTTGGTGCAGCGGGTGACGGCTTCGGTGACCAGTCCCGTGGGATTTGTATAATTGATCAGCCAGCCATCGGGGGAATCCTTCTCCATGTGACGGGCAACATTCAGCATCACCGGAATGGTGCGGAATGCTTTCATCATACCGCCGGCACCGGTCGTTTCCTGACCGACAAGGCCGTATTTCAGCGGGATCTTTTCGTCTTTGACACGTTGCTTGTTGCCGCCGACGCGGATCTGCGTATCGACAAAGGCTGCTCCGTAGAGGGCATCATCGAGATCCAGCGTCTTTCTGATCTTCAGGCCTTGCATGCCGCGTTTATCAGCAAACCGGCGGCAGAAACCGGTCATAATATCCAGTCTTTTTTCATCAATATCATAAAGAACCAGTTCTTCAACAGGAAGGGTCTCTCTGCGGCGGATCATTTCCTCAATGAGCTCCGGAGTGTAGGAGCTTCCGGCTCCGACAATGGCAAATTTCATGATTTTGTCCTCCTATTTGTATGCCTGACTTCTCACTCATAGTATCATAGGTTCCAGGTGCTGTCAAAGAGTTTCGGCATATGGCATCATTATGTCGATTCTATGCTGGATGAAGCAAAAATGTTGCAATCAGCCGGAACCCGTGCCGGAGCCTGCCCCCGCACCGGAAACTGCATCAGAAACCACCCAGGAAACTTCACCGGAGCTGCAGACAAATCCCGAGAACTACACCTACACCTATCGTATGCATTTGCAGGATCTCCAGGATGCTGTAACGTACAGTGTCGATATCGGAATGAGCCGGATCCGGTAGAACATATGAAGCAGAACATCAAAAGGCCTCAAGGTCCTCAGGGACCTGGCCTTCAAGCCTGATTTCTTCCGTACGGGAACACGGATTGACAGCGTTTGGCTCTTGCCATTTGGGCATAAAACAGGTACAATATAAATAACTATTATGCTGATCTCTGTGGGCTATCGTGACACAGAAAAGAAGGAGTTTGCTTATGTATAAAAAAGAATACGAACGCTGGCTTGCTTACAACCTGGAAGATCCGGATCTGAAACCGGAACTTCTGAAGATCCAGGACGATGAAGAAGCGATCAAGGACCGTTTCGCCGTTTCGCTGGAATTCGGTACCGCTGGTCTTCGCGGAACATTAGGTGCCGGTACCAACCGCATGAATATCTTTGTGGTTCGTCAGGCAACTCAGGGTTTAGCCAACTGGGTGAAGACTCAGGGCGGCAACCAGACTGTAGCGATCTCTTATGACAGCCGTCTGAAATCCGATATTTTTGCCAAGGAAGCAGCTGGCGTCCTGGCAGGCAACGGGATCAAAGTCCGTATCTATGATGCGCTGATGCCCGTTCCGGCACTGAGTTTTGCGACCCGTTATTATGAATGCAATGCCGGTATCATGGTCACGGCTTCTCACAATCCTTCCAAATATAACGGATATAAAGCCTATGGTCCCGACGGTTGTCAGATGACCGATGAAGCTGCGGCGATCGTTTATGCCGAGATCCAGAAGACCGATATTCTGACCGGTGCGAAACGCATCTCTTTCGCCCAGGGCGTTGAAGAAGGACTGATCCGATTCGTCAGTGACGAGTGCAAGCAGGCATTCTATGAGGCGATCGAAGCCAGACAGGTAAGACCCGGTCTTTGCAAGACAGCCGGCCTGAAACTGGTCTACTCCCCGCTGAACGGTACCGGCCTGGTTCCTGTTACCCATATCCTGAATGACATGGGCATCACGGATATCACGATCGTTCCGGAACAGGAATATCCCAGCGGTTACTTTACCACCTGCCCGTATCCGAATCCGGAGATCTTCGAGGCGCTGAAATATGGCCTGGCACTGGCAGAAAAGGAAGGCGCTGACCTGATGCTGGCGACCGACCCGGATGCTGACCGCGTAGGTATCGCTATGAAATGTCCGGACGGATCCTATGAGCTGGTTTCCGGTAATGAAATGGGTGTTCTGCTGCTGGATTATATCTGCGCAGGCAGAATCGAAAAAGGTACCATGCCGAAGAATCCCGTGGCCGTCATGTCGATCGTTTCCACTCCGCTGGCGGATGCAGTAGCTGCTCATTACGGCGTTGAGCTGCGTCACGTTCTGACCGGCTTCAAGTGGATCGGCGATCAGATCGCAAAGCTGGAAGCTGACGGCGAAGTCGACCGTTTCATTTTTGGATTTGAAGAGAGCTACGGTTACCTGGCTGGTCCCTATGTACGTGACAAAGATGCGGTCATCGGTGCCATGCTGATCTGTGAGATGGCTGCCTACTATCGTTCCATCGGTTCCTCCATCAAAGAAAGACTGGAACAGATCTATGCGGAATACGGCCGTTATCTGAACAAGGTCGACAGCTTTGAATTCCCGGGGCTTTCCGGTATGGACAAGATGAAAGGCATCATGGCGAACCTGAGAGTTGCACCTCCGGCTGATTTTGCCGGCATCAAAGTCACCTCCACGATCGACTACAGCAAACCGGAAGAAACCGGTCTGCCCAAGGCGAACGTCCTGATCTACGGACTGGAAGATGGTTCGACCGTCGTGGTCCGTCCTTCCGGAACGGAGCCAAAGATCAAGACCTACTTCACCACCAAGGGTAAGGATCTCGCGGAAGCACAGGCGAAGAAAGACCTGCTGGCAGATGCCTGCAAACCGATCCTTGCATAAGGCACAACTAAGCATAAAAAACGGGCCTGTAGCAAAATAGCCTATTGAAAAGACGAAGCCAGACAAACAATCCGAATGAAATTCGCAGGTTGTCTGTCTGGCTTTCTCATGGAACAGGTTTCGCAGAGATGGACTGTGAATTGCACAAAGCGTAACTTATAAT
>JAFOIR010000325.1 GCA_017420625.1 Bacillota bacterium | reverse complement strand
TGAAGACGAAGCTGCCTTTGAAACGCAGCTTGTTCAGCTCGAAAACCTCTGTAAGATCTGTCATCTGCTGGATTGTCAGTATATCCGGATCTTCAGCTTCTATCCTCCGCTCGGAAAGGATCCGTATGACTATCAATCGATCGTCATCAAAAAGCTGAAAGCTTTTGTGAAGCTGGCGGAGAAATATGGCGTCATCCTGCTTCACGAGAACGAAAAGGATATCTTCGGCGATATCGGCGAGCGCTGCGCACTGATCTTCCGTCAGATCGATTCGCCGTATCTGAAGGCCGCCTACGATTTTGCGAACTTCGTCCAGTGCATGGAAGATCCGACGGCCTGCTGGGAAGCGCTGAAGCCTTTTACTGTCTATATCCATATCAAGGATGCCCTTTTCTCCAACCGGGAAAATGTTCTGGCAGGCACCGGAGACGGTCAGATCCTGCCTATCCTTAAGGATGCGTTCGAAAACCAGGGTTTCCATGGTTTCCTGACGCTGGAACCGCATCTGTTCGCCTTTATCAACCTGAAAGATCTGGAAAAAGGGAATCCAAACGATGTTGCACTGAAAAACCGGTATCCGTCCGGAGAAGAAGCATACGAAGCGCAGTATCAGGCACTTCTTGACATGCTTCGCCAAATCTCTCCCAAGGAGGAATGATCTCATGTTAAAAGCTTGTGTGATCGGCTGCGGCGTCATCTCGAGCATCCATATCCCGGTGCTTCTCGGGATGGATGATGTTTCACTAGTGGCCGTCTGCGATATCGATCCTTCCAAAAAACCGGATCTTCCGGACACGATTCACTTCTACACCGATTATCAGGAGCTGTTTGAAAAAGAGCATCCGGATGTTGCTCACATCTGCCTGCCCCATTATCTTCACTATCCCGTAAGCCGTTTCTTCGCGGAACACGGCGTCCATGTATTCTGTGAAAAGCCGGCGGCCCGCGACTCCTACGAACTGGAGCAGTTTATAACGGTCGAGGATCAGCATCCCGAGCTGAAGATGGGAATCTGCTTCCAGAACCGTTTCAACGATACTTCTCTGAAGCTGAAAGAACTGCTTCAAAGCGGGGAATACGGAAAGATCCTCGGTGCTTTTGCTTCCAATCCCTGGATCCGGGATCAGCAGTATTATAACAACGGAACCTGGCGCGGTATTTTCAAACTGGCCGGCGGCGGCTGCATGATCAATCAGGCGATCCATCTGATCGATCTGATGGGCATCCTGTGCGGTCCTGTCAAAAGTCTCAAGGGTATGAGTATGAATCTTCTCGATCTTGCAATCGATGTTGAAGATACAGCGGTTGCAAAGATCGACTTTGCAAGCGGTGCCCGCGGAGTTTTCTTTGCGACGCTCGCGAACAGCTATAATGCCGGTCCCTTCCTGGAGATCCGGACTGAAAAGGCGATCTTCCAGATAGACAGCCGCAAACTTTATCAGCTGGATGAGTCCGGTGAGCGGCAGCTGATCGTCGAAGACAAAGCCCTGGAAGGCAGCAAGTTCTATTACGGTTCCTCTCACGGGCGTCTGATCCGCAAGTTCTATGATGCCATCCTTCAGGATACCGATGATTATGTCCATGTCAAAGATGCACGCTTATCCAATCAGGTGATCGATGCGATCGTCCGATCGGGCGTTATCGGAAAAGAAATCATTTTCTAAAGGAGTTTTTGTTATGCGCAATTTAATCGATCTTACCAGCCAGACCTGGATGTTCAGCAATTCTCTGACCGATCTGCCCGTTTCCCTTCCTGCCTCGGATGAGAACTGGAAAAAGGTCACTCTGCCACATACCTGGAATGCAGTCGATGGTATGATCGGCGTTCCTTTCAGCCGCGGTGCGCACTGGTATGTGACTACCTTTGAAGCTCCCTCGCAGCCCACCGAAGAAGGCCGCACCTATGTGGAAGTCGGTGCCTGCGGACTTCGCGGTGAAGTCTGGCTGAACGGAGAAAAGATCACGGAACACGTGGGCGGTTACAGTGCTTTCCGTGCGAATATTACCGGGAAGATGAAAAAGGGCGAAAACCTTTTGGCCATCCTGGCAGACAATACATTTGATGACAAAGTCTATCCCCAGCGGGCTGACTTTACCTTCTACGGTGGTCTCTACCGCTACGTCCGGCTGATCAGTGTTCCAACGAGCGGCTTCAGTCTGGATGAATATGGTTCCGACGGCGTCTATATTGATACGGACCTTGCGGACGGCGGTGCTAAAGTCTCCTTCCGGGCGCTCATTTCCGGCGCAGCAGAAGGTCTTCAGGTCCGGGCACAGATCTTTGATGAATACGACGAACTGGTCAGTGAAGCCTGGAACTTTGCATCGCCCGAGACAAAGCTTTTTGCTTTCATCCCGGATGCTCATCTCTGGGACGGAATTGACGATCCCTATCTCTATCATGCCAAACTGCAGGTCATCGATTTCAATGAAGTCCTGGATGAACTGGAGATTTCCTTCGGCGTTAGGACGTTCTCGGTTGATCCGGATAAAGGATTTATCCTGAACGGAAAAGAGAAGCCGATCCGCGGCGTCTGCCGTCATCAGGACCGACTGTATCTGGGCTCTGCCCTCTCAGAAGATATGGCATGGGAAGACATGGAGATCATCGCTGACATGGGTGCCAACGGCGTAAGACTGGCCCACTACCAGCAGGCACAGGAAGTCTATGAAGCCTGTGACAGTCTTGGACTTCTTGTATGGGCGGAGATCCCGTACTTCCCGCAGAGCTGGGATGATGACGCGCATGCTTCTTCTGTGAATGAGATGAAAGAACTGGTCGCTCAGAACTACAATCATCCTTCCATCTGCTTCTGGGGTCTTTCCAACGAGGTACTGATGTCCGATCCCGATCAGCCGAAGATGGTTCCCTGCCACAAGGATCTGGATGCTGCGGCAAAGAGTCTCGATCAGAGAAGGCCGACCGGTATCGTTCATGAATATAATGCTGCCTGGGATCATCCGCTGCACGAAGTCGGCGATGTGGAAGGCTGGAACCACTATTTTGGCTGGTACCGCGGTACGATGGATGATCTTGCCAAATGGGCGGATGAATATCACGCTAAATTCCCGACCCGCCGCTTTGCTGTGACCGAATACGGCTGCGATGCTGTCCTTCGGTATCATTCGGACGATCCGGTCAAGATGGATTATTCCGAAGAGTATCAGGTTCTGATCCATGAAAACGCCTGCGAGACCTTTGCTTCCCGTCCGTGGATCTGGGGAAGCTTTGTCTGGAATATGTTTGACTTTGGAAGTCACTTCCGCCGTGAAGGCGGCACCAAAGGGCGCAATAACAAGGGTCTGGTTTCCATGGACCGCAAGATCAAAAAAGACGCCTACTATGTTTACAAATCCTGGTTCAGCAGCGATCCTTTCGTTCACATTGACGGCCGCCGTTACTTCGAGCGTCCTTCTGATCTGACAACGATCAGGATCCATTCCAATCTACCCGAAGTCAGCCTCTTTGCAGACGGTGCTCTGATCGGAACGATTGCCGGCGAACACACCTTTGTTTTTGAAAATGTACCGATCAAAGAAGAAGGAACCATTCTGACCGCCAAAGCGGGACAGATCGGGGAAAGTGCACTGCAGAAGGAAGAGCTTTCTTCCGATACGATCACGCTTCGCAAAGCTTCGAAGATGCCGGATCCCAATCCCTTCATTTATCCGGGATTCAAGGAAGCAACCGATGCCAAAAACTGGTTTGAAGGTGTCGATGATATCGTATCTTCTCTGGAATCCAAAGAAGGATTTTATTCCGTCAATGATCCTATGAGTGAAATTCTGCAGTCAGAAGAAGCCAAGAAGGTGATCCGTTCCTGCTTCATGGCAGTTGCTGAACGTGTTGTTCCGGATGGTCTCATCTTTGAAGGAGGAGATACTTCTCTTCCCGTCTCCGAATTTGTCATGGATGGTTTCCGCGGCGTCCTGTTGGCAAAGAGCAAAGATCTGGCACTTCGCCGCATGCATACCGCCCTGTCCAAGATCGAAAAACAGTAATAGGTATAAATCATGTCCAATCCCAACCAGCCGCAAAAAAGTCCAAGCCTTAGGAGAACACTGAACACCGGCTTCAAAGCACAATCCAGCATCTATGATCAGATGTGGTATGCTATCAACTTCAGTTCGTACTTTCAGGGACGGTCGCGCCAAAGATGAAGCC
>JAFOIR010000324.1 GCA_017420625.1 Bacillota bacterium | reverse complement strand
CCATCGGTCGCCGCATGACGGTACCGATCGACCTGTTCGTTGTATCCGGCCTTAATGATTCCACCTTCCCGAAGAGAGATCGGCGGTTCATCGATGATAGCTCTGTCCAGAAGATCCGTGATGTCTTCCAGAAGATCCAGCTGTTTTTCGATCTTTCTGAATCCATCGGCAGATAGATCTGCCAGAATGAGCTGAACGCTCGGCAAAAGTTTCAGCGATTCACGAAGCGCTACCATATCTCTGGCATTTGCAGAGCCGTAACTGATTCGTCCCATCAGACGTTCCATATCATAGATCCCGCTGAGTGTTTCTTTCAGTTCTGCGCAGATCATAGGATCATCTACCAAAGTCTTGACAGCATCCAGCCGTTCATCGATGCTTTCCTTACGAATCAGCGGCTGTTCCAGCCATTTACGAAGACGTCTGCCTCCCATGGCTGTCCTTGTATGATCCAGCACCCAGAGAAGGCTTCCTTTGTAGCTTTTGTCCCTGAGCGTTTCGACCAGTTCCAGATTTCGTCTGGTGGCCATATCGAGCAGCATGAAATCCTGGACTGAATAGGTTTTCAGCTGATTGATATGATCCAGTTTTCGTTTCTGCGTATCTGTCAGATATTCTATAAGCGCGCCGGCAGCTGTAACACCCAGTTCACGATCTGCAAGGCCAAGCCCTTCCAGCTGCATTACGCCAAACTGTCGGAGGATCGTTTCCTTACAGCGCTGATACTGATAATGGTAAGACT
The DNA here is from genome assembly GCA_017420625.1 of Bacillota bacterium. Next base: position 3,401 of record JAFOIR010000324.1, on the reverse strand, counting down.
CAAACCGATTCAGATAGATGGAGAGCCGCTCACATACAGCAGGAAGGTCCAGATTTTCCAATTCGATGATATCCTGATTGACCAGGATTTCAGAAGGCTTGAACTTAGCGATTTCATCCAGCAGTTTTTCTTCTTCCGAAAACTCCGTGACAAGAAATTCACCGGTCGTAATATCACAAACTGCCATGCCAATCACATCCTGCACCCAGTTAAGGCAAAGGATGTAATTATTGTATTCACCCGGCATGTTTTCGTTCATCGTGGTTCCAGGCGTTACGATACGGGTTATCTCTCGCTTGACAAGGCCTTTTGCCAGCTTGGGATCTTCCATCTGTTCACAGATAGCGACTTTATATCCCTTCTGTACCAGCCGCTGAATATAGTTTTCCGCTGCATGGTACGGTACACCGCACATCGGGGCCCTTTCACCTTCTCCGCAGTTGCGTCCCGTCAGCGTCAGTTCCAGTTCCCGGGAAGTTGTTACTGCATCCTCGAAGAACATTTCATAGAAATCCCCAAGACGGTAAAACAGCAGGCAGTCAGGAATCTGACGTTTGACCTCCAGATACTGCTCCATCATAGGTGTCATTTTGGTACTCATTTGATTCTCCGATCAGTCCAGAAGATTCTTTTGCTTTCCGATCAGGTAAAAAGGCGTTGTCTCCGTGATCGTCACCTCAACCATTTGTCCGATCAGACGCGGCCCCCCCACGAAATGAACCAATTGATTATGCGGGGTCCTCCCGCTCAGCATTGTCGAATCATTTTTGCTCTGTTCTTCCGCAAGCACCAGGACGGTTCTGCCCAGCCATTGGAGGTTGTTTTCTTCTCCGATCTCTTCCAACACTTTCAATAGTTCCGCAAAATTCTTCTTTGATTCCTCTTCGGGCACCTGCTGCATACGAGCAGCCGGCGTCCCGATCCGAGGTGAATAGATAAAGGTAAATGCACCGTCAAAGCGCACTTCTCTTACGACCTTTAGTGTCTCCAGAAAATCCTCTCTGGTTTCAGTTGGAAATCCTACGATGATATCTGTCGTCAAAGAAATGCCTGGCACGGTTTCTTTGAGTTTTCGTACAATATCCAGATATTTTTCCTGATCATAATGACGGTTCATTGCTTTCAGCAGGCGGTCACTTCCACTCTGCAGGGGCAGATGAAAATGAGGACAAACCTTGGGAAGCTTTCCCATCGCTTCTATCAGTTCATCAGAAAGGTCTTTCGGATGAGAGGTCATAAACCGGATCCGTTCGATTCCGTCGATCTGATGCACCATCTCCAGAAGCTTGGCGAAGCTGATCGGATTTTCCAGTCCTTTTCCATAGGAATTGACATTCTGTCCGAGCAGTTGGATTTCCTTCACGCCGCTTTCGGCAAGGCTTCTGATCTCTGCCACGATGTTTTCCGGTTCCCGGCTTCTTTCTCTTCCTCTTACATAGGGTACAATACAGTAGGTGCAGAAATTATCACATCCATACATGATATTGACCGAAGCCTTGAATGAATATTTCCGAACCGAAGGAAGATCTTCCACGATCTCCTGCTGTTTGTCCCAGATATCGATGATCTGATCCTTTGTTTCCAGTACCGTCTGTAAAAGCTCAGGGAATCGATAGAGATTATAGGTTCCGAAAATCAGATCTACTTCCGGATAGGATTTCTTGATCTTTTCGATCACCGTATCTTCCTGCATCATACAACCGCAAAGAACGATCTTCATTCCTGGGTTTTTTCGCTTGACCGACTTCAGATAACCTAACCGTCCATATACCTTCTGCTCTGCATTCTCCCGGATACAGCAGGTATTATAGATGACCAGATCCGCTTGATCCTCCGGTACTTCCCGAGCACCGATCGAAAGCAGGATTCCCTTTAGTTTTTCGGAATCCCGTGCATTCATCTGACATCCCATCGTCGAAAGATAAAAGCTCTTTGGCCGTCTTGGGTCAGATTTCAATTGTTCTATGACTGCGCGCTGAAAAGCCGCCTGCTCTGTTCCTTCGTTCTCATACAAAGGTCTAGGGTTGATTGCTTGCAACTCATACCTCCTAAAAGATCAATCGGACGATCTTTCCGATATATTCAGCAACTTCGTCTGCTTCTGTCTGACTGATCCAATCTGTAAATTCACTGTAATGATAAAAAACTGCCTGGTCTTTTGCACCGGTTTTATATGTCTTCAGCTTTCCTTCTTCAAGAGGTAAACATCCAATATATTCTCCTTCCGGCGCGGAAAGGAAACATTGATCCGGCTTTGCTTTTCTGCGTTCTGATGCCGGAACATCGTATGCAAGGGAGCGGTGAACGATTTCTCCTGTGCGCGGCAGATAATAGTAATCTTCGGGATGCGGCAGATAATACCGAAGCGGAAGGGTCTGCTCCGGCAGCCGTACAGAGAAGAATGCTTCACCTGCACTAAAAGAAAACTCCGCTTCCGGCTCATTTTTTGCGCCAAGGGAGCTTTTCCCCTGTACAGACAGAGAAAATGGCCGATCCCACTTAACCAGCAGGGTATGTCCTTTTATGGTTACGTCAACTGCTTTTCCTGCTTTGATCTCCTGCATCAGTCGTTCCACTTTCAGCAAAGACAGGAGATTGACGATATCTTCGTAGTTATGAAGGAGAAGCGTCTTTTCCAGGCGCTGATCTCCACTTTTTGTATATTCTTCGTAAACTTCGATCAGCTGTCCGCCGTCAAAAGGATCTCTTCTGGATGCACCAAGACTCATTTCCACTGTCTTCAGCTTCATGTTGGGCCAACCGAAAAAAGCCTTGTACGGACGATAACGTCGCATCAGATCCAGACTGACCATCCGGTCAAACCAGAGCGAGTCCTCTTTGCTTCGGATATGCAGTCTGGCAGAACGTTCTTTGATAAACGGAAGGTCAAACATATCACCGTTATAAGTAGCAACGATCTTAAATGACCTTAAGTCATCCAGTACTCTTCGAAGCAGAATTCCCTCTTCCGACTGCGATCCGGCCAGATACTGTTGGGTAATGAAACAGCCTTCTTCAAAAAAGGTAAAACCAATCAGATAAATGCTCTCGTACAGCCTGGAAAAACCGGTTGTTTCGATGTCAAGAAAACAGATCCCCGAAAGCTCTGCATCGAATTCTTTACACAGGATCTGCCAGCAAGACAGGTTCTTTTCTCTTTCCTCCGCCGTCATCTGATACGGCGTCCTGATGATTCGCATGTCGATGTCCTTTAATCGAGTAGGAGGGGGTGATTAACCCCCGTCCTCTCACACCACCGTGCGTACCGTTCGGTACACGGCGGTTTCAATAGTTGACGTGCACTGACTGGTACGCAAGGGCTAAATCATAGAAGCCTGCGCGTATCAGTCTTTCTTTTGACAGTGCCCTTTTCACCGTTGTCGTATTGACCGTTCTCCAGT
>JAFOIR010000323.1 GCA_017420625.1 Bacillota bacterium | reverse complement strand
CCTTTTGCCTCCATCGAAGCCTTTGAAGAAGCATTCATTCAAAATGTCAATCAGGTGGCATCCGAAGAAGATACGCTCTACATTGTCGGAGACTGGTTCAACTACAACTCCGCCTATAAGCTGCCTCCGTCGGATTCTATTTCCATCATTCCCAGGATCCGTCCGAGGATCGTTCTGATCATGGGAAACGGGGAAGACCGGATCGCCAGGGACCTCTTTGGCGGTTTCGAAGGATTTCGGGACTATTGTCTGAAGGCAGGCTTTGCTGACGTCATGCCCGACTGTTTTCTCAGCTTTGGTGATAGGCAGTTTTATCTGAATCATTACCCCAGCCGGTATAAAAATGGCTATATCAATCTTTTTGGCCATACCCACCGGGCTACCGGTCTCTGGAAACCCTATGGGCTGAATGTCGGGGTCGACCTCAATTGTTACCGGCCTTTCTCGGAAACGGATATTCTGGACCTCGTGGACACAAAAGAAAACTGGTGGGATATCGACAAAGACTGTCTCTGTATGGGAGACTAAAGCTTTGTCCTATGCGTCTACGCTTCCGCTGGTCACGCCGCGGCTCTTTTCGCCAAGCGGCAGCCAGTCCAGCACCTTTTTGATCTCCTGATCCCAGAAGTCCCAGCTATGGCTGCCCGGTCCTTCATACCAGGTCAGATCAAAACCTTTTTCCCGGAACATATCCCGGTAGCTCTGGTTGACCGCAAACAACCCGTCTTCTGTACCGCAGGAAAGATAGATTCTGGGAAGCTCAGCTTTTTCTTCCACCAGCTGATCGACAAGAACCCGGGGGTTCCTATCGGAATGAACCGCCTCTTCCAGCGGTCCGAAGCAGCTTTCTTCCATTGCGATATTCATGTGCTGCGTACCCGGCTCCAGGATATGAACGGCTGAGGAAAGTCCGGCGATGTGAGAGAAGGTCTCGTGATATTTCAGACCGTTGCGGATCGCGCCGTAACCGCCCATCGAGAGACCTGCAATAAACGTATCTTCCCGTTTGTGAGAAAGCGGAAACATTTTTCTGGTGATCTCCACCAGCTCCTGTCCGATAAACTGACCGTATAGATTGCCGCTGGCTTCATTATCCAGATAAAAGCTGTTGTCTCCACTGGGCATGACAACGCACAGATCCCGTTCTTCCGCCCAGCGCTGGATCCGGGTACCCGTGACCCAGTCCGTATAGTTGCCTAAAATTCCATGCAGTAAATACAGGGTCTTGAATGGTTTCTGTTCTTTCGTCTCTCCTGTCATACTGAATTTATCGACCGGCAGGATCACCTGAATGGGAACCGTACGAAATAAACATTTGGAAACGAAGTTGACCTGAATGAGTGCCATTGTGTGCCTCCTTTTTCTGATATTCACATGTTTTCTTTAAGCATACCATAAAACCATTATAAAAAGAAAGGATGAATTGCTATGATCCTCGAAATCGTCGGTTATATCGGCTCTGCGCTCGTCGTGGTTTCCATGCTGATGAGTTCCATCGTCAAACTGCGTGTGATCAACACCGTCGGCAGCATCATCTCCGGTATTTATGCTGTACTTTGCGGAGCCCTTCCGCTAGCGCTGATGAATGCCTGCCTGATCACGATCAATCTGATCAACCTGTGGAAGCTGTCCAGGAAAAAACAGGAGATCTATGAAGTGGTTGAGACGAAGAACGGCAATACGCTGCTTTCTCATTTTCTTGGCAGCTACAAGGATGACATCAAAGGATTTTTCCCCGACTATCAGCCGGAGGACACCGCTTCCCATACCGCTTTCATCGTACTAAAAGAAGGAGCGCCGGTCGGAGTCCTGATGGGGGATCTGTCCGAGGGCGCTCTGGATATTGTGATCGATTATTCTACGCCAGCCTATCGTGACTGTTCTGTCGGCACGTTCCTGCATCAGCAGCTGCCCTCCCAGGGCGTTCATACGCTGCGCTTTGCCAAAACGGTTGCAGAGGGACATGAGACCTATCTGAAGAAAATGGGCTATGTTCCGGATGAATCCGGATGGATCCTTCAGCTTTGATCGTTTATCTTATCAGAGGCATACCCCCATCACGAGGTATGCCCCTTAAATTTTTACTCTTTATTTACAGAAGCCGTGTACGAAGCAGGTAAGAGGGTGTACAGCTCCAGGCATGGCAGTAACTGTTGACGATCGTACCGCCGTAGGGTGATGTATCCGGATCTTCGGGATCATACAGTTCCCAGAAAGTATCTGCGCCGTCACGGATCATGCCGCCCCAGTAGGATCGGATCACTTCTTCCGCTTTTTCAGTTAATCCCAGCTGAAGCAGTGCTTCCGCATAATAATGGTACATATACGGAGAGACCATCTTCTGTGACGGATACTGGCTGAGCCGGTCAAAGATCGCCGGATCATCGGTCACTTCACCGAGCACTGCCCAGACCTGACTGGCATAAGACAGCTGCCGGTCCGGACCGCTCCGGAATAATCCGCTGTCCGGATCCAGGAACTGCCGGGCTGATTGTGTTCTTTGCCCGATCTTTTCATGGATCATGCTGCGAAAAGCTTCATCTTTCAGAACCTCGGCCAGTCTTTCGGCTGCTCTGGCACAGTAGATCCACACACCATGTGCACTCATCTGTTTATCCAGCTGCAGATTCCAGTCGATAAAGCACCAGATCATTTCATTCGGAACACGAATGGTTTCCTCTTCCGTGAAATAGGCTTCTGCCAGTTCCAGTTGTTTTTTCGCCGTTGGCCACAGATCCCGGAGCGTTTCTTCATCACCGGTCGCCAGGTAATGGTCTTCCAGTGCTTTCACATACAACAAAGAGTAATCCAGCATATAGCTGTCATCTGCTTCCACCTCCGGTTCCGTAAAGAGGCTGGCCGCTAATTTCCCATCTTCTGCAGCCGTGCCTGCAAAAAGGTACAAACAGCGTCTCACCAGATCAAAGTGACGATAGGTCACCGAGTTGGTCAGTGCCTGAAGCCGCAGATCACCGAGCCAGAGCCGGCGGTCCCGCTTGGGGCCATCTTCGAAAACATCCTGCATGCATTCTTTAAGCGTCTTACAGGCTACTTCGTCGATCTTTCGCAGTTCTTCATCCCGGAAGACAGGATAAGTCAGCTTTTCCTCATCCGCACTAGTGACGCTTTCACAACAAACCCGATCGATTCGAAGCAAGAATCGGCTGCTGATATCCAGCACTTCGATTTTCAGATAACGAAACGCATAGCGTCTGGGAAGCCGAACAGCAGAGGGGATCAGATCCACGTGAATCTGTTCCTGCTGGATCCATCCGGTGCTGATCCAGCCATGGTATTTGTCGGGATCTTCCGAAAGTTCCCGGATGTTTTCTGCAAACTGCAGTTTCAGCCAGACAGGCGCGTCCGGATGATGCCCCTCGTAGGAAAGATCGAGACTCACATATCCCGTCCGGTGTTCCTGAAAGTCATAGACAGCCGTATCTCCTCTTCCAAGAGGACGTTTTTCTCCTTCAAGAAGGATCGTCTTCTTCAGAAGATCCGGTTTCCAGGAGGCTGCCTTTTCCAAAAAATTTCGATCCGTGCTCATCTTAGGCCGCCTTTCTGACAAACAGTCCTTTCAGCTTTCCTTCGTTATTCAGGTATATTAGGAAGCCGACCAACAGAAGCGCAGACGTGATCTGCTGCACGGAAGAGGACACATTGAGGCGTACATACAGCATGGAAATCAGTGCGCTGGAGACAGCTCCGAGGAAATATCCCAGTTTGTCATTTGAGAATCTTCCGATGAATCCACCGATGAACATAGGCAAAAATGCCATAAACATGGGGGAGATCGATCCAAAGTTCAGGGACATCTGGATGGTTCCGTTCGTCGTAGCGGAGATAAATCCCTGTGCACCCATGAGAGCACCGGCAATGCTGTAGCAGATCAGTGCATTCGGGATTTCCCGGATGCCGGTGTTGACAGAAACCTTTTGTCCGCTCAGAAGTGCTTTGTATTCGTACCCGAATTTCGTATGATCAAAGACTACGATCATCAGGACGAGGGTGACCATGATCACGATCAGGAAGTTCGGGATCGAAGAGAAGGACAAAAGAGAAGCGTTTCCGGCAAAGCTGACGCCGTGTCCGTCAGTCAGTGTAAAAGACAGGCCTTCATAGAACAGGGCTACTGCCAGTGAAACGATGATCGGCGGTAGTTTCACGGTAACATAAACAGCTCCGGAGAACAAGCCCAGCAGGATCCCGAAGAAAATGGAGAGAAGCAGCATAGGAAGCGGCCCCAGGTTCAGTGCCAGGACGATCTTCGAACTGATCACGGAACTGAGCAGCGCAATGGAACCGACAGAAAAGTCGAATCTGCCAGAGTTCAGATTGATGGCCAGGGCGAAGGTGACCAGTGTCACGTTTGCGATCGCCCGAATAAAGGTCAGTACGTGCAGCTGCGTTTCAAAAAGCACGGTATCCTGCAGGGTACAGATGATCCATACCGCAGCCAGAGTGATCACCGGGATTGCCAGTGTCCCAGCTGCTTTCTTTCCAATCTTCATTTTATTAATCCTTATTTTGATTTGTCTTACTTAGCCAGTTTGGAGATCTCTTCGAATGAATAAGCTTTGACGAAAGCTTCGAAATCCTGATAGGAAGCACCGTACAGCGTATCCAGCATTGCTCTGGTGTAAGCAGGTGCGGTCTTGGAAGAATCAACTTCATAGTACTGTTTGGCTTCATCTGCACTGTCAGCTACCCAGTAACCCTGACCGATCGCAAAAGCATTGCCGTCCTCCGTGCGGATCGGATGTCCTTGTACTGCAGAAAGAACTGCCATAAAGGTGGGGCCGATCGAAGCAGAGAATTTGCCTGCCAGATAATTCAGCGTGCCGCTTTCCATCAGTGCGACGGAATCAGAAGTATAACAGTCGATATCGCCAAGCATCTGAGAAGGCTGCTTAAATCCTGCAAAAACAGTCTGTCCGGATCCGACAGCCAGAAGAACTTCCACAGAAGGATCGTTGGCAACCGCTGCCAGTTTTCCAAACCATGCATCATCAAAGTCATAACCGCCGACGTAGCCGACCAGTTCAACGCTGCCGATCACAGCAGGCTCCAGCTGGCATCCGGCACCGTAGATCGCACCGATCATGCTGCCCATGTCACTGGCGCCCATGTAGGTGCCGTTTCCGGCTTCACACATAGCGACCAGCATACCGGCTGCACGATAGATATGCATCTCGGTATAGTAGGGGGTAGCGCCGCCGAACATACCGAACTTGGTATAGCCTTTGTCAAGGAAATACTTGGCCATATCGTATCCGGCCATGTATTCGGTATACAGATCGGGACCGATCGCACCGACATAGTACTTGTAGCCTTTGAACTGCTCATACTGTTCATCGGTCAGGGTACCGGTCGCTACGGCATAGTAGACACCGTTCTGTTCACACTGCTCGATCTGGGCAGGACGGTCTGCTGATGAGAAGGAGATGATCGCTTTGCAGTTGTTGGCGATGAAGTTGTCGATCGCGCTGGCTTCAGCGGCTGCATCCGACAGTTCGTCGGAATACATGAAGGTAACATTGTACTGCTTTTGAATATAGTCTTCGTAATAGGAACGGAAGGCAAGAGCTTCCGCACTGGTGACGTCCGAAACAAGAACACCGATCTTTACGTTCTTGGAATCATCGGGACCTGCGGCGCCGTTTCCGTCGTTTCCGCCGGCTGAGCTTCCGCTGCAGGCGGTAAGGGAGAAGACGAGAACGAGTGCAAGAAATGCAGCAAGCAGTTTCTTTAAGGTTTTCATGATTTTCCTCCTGAGGATTTTTTATCTTGGTAATATATTTCCCTTGTTGTTTGACATGGAGATGAAAACAACAAGAATAAATATCATGGCCTTTACCATCTGACCGACGCCGGAGTCAAGACTCAGCGTCAGCATGATCTGGTTCAGCAATGTCATGGAGACTGCTCCGATCGCAGCCGAGTAGATCTTGCTTCGGGCTCCGCCGGATACCGGCATGCCGCCGAAAACGATCGATATAATAATGTCCATTCCTACGCTGGAAGCTGTATTTCTGGACAGTGTCGGCGCATAGGTGATGGTCAGAAATGCGCCGAGGCCAACACCGATTCCGGCAATTGCGAAAGCTGTGATCGCCAGCTTTTTCCCGTTCAGACCTGTCAGTTTTGCGCAGACCGGATTGCCGCCCTGGAATTTTTCTCTTCGTCCCAGTTTCATAAAATCAAAAGCAAAGATGCAAAGCGCCAGATACAAAACCAGAACGATCAGTTTGAACCAGACATTGTTGATCCCTCTTATGGCAGCCGCAGGGATCTGGATCACATCGCCGGTTCCGTTGGCTCCGATCAGTACCAGCACCAGAGCATTGAGCAGGGACAGCATCGCGATCGTTGTGACAAATACAGGCAGATTGAAGACGGATGCCAGGACCGAGCTGACAAGGGAGATCAGGATTGCGGTGCCAAGACATGTCAGCAGCATGATAAGCAGGCTTCCGGTCAGATTGTAAACCATGGCACCGATCAGAGCACTGACACAGAGCGAAGCGCCAAGAGAGATGTCAAACGAGCCTAACGTATAGATGAAAACTGCACCTGTTGCCGCTACCACGACTACGACCGATTGATTGATGATATTCTTAAAACTGTATGGGATGTTGATATCCCGGGTGACAGCCAGGATCAGAAAGATCACGAACAGCAGCACCAGTCCCAGGACCGGTGCAAACTTAAACACCGTCTCTCTGAGGTTGTTTTTACGGATAGTCATTTCCTTTTCCATCGCTTCCTCCTAGATCATGTACTGAATGACATCCGCTTCTGTCAGCTGCGGATCTCTCTTCAGTTCTTTTTCGATCTTTCCGTCTTTCATGATCAGGAGTCTGTCCGACATACCGATCAGTTCCGCCATTTCTTCCGAAATCAGGATAATGGATTTTCCTTCCTGTCTCATCTGGTACATCAGCTGATACATGGCCTGTTTGACGCCGATATCCACTCCTCGTGTCGGGCAGTCCAGGATGAGGATCTCAGATCCCCGGCCAGTCCACTTTCCGAAGGCGACCTTCTGTTTATTCCCGCCGGAAAGTGCCGACACGTATTGATCCGCATTCCGGCACTTGATGCTGAGCTTTTCGATCTGAGCATCGACATATTGTTTTTCTTTTCCGGGAAGGATCAGGAAATTCTTGACCGCAAACCGATCCAGCCCTGCGATGGCGATATTGTCCTTGATACTCGCTTCAATACAGAGCGACTCGGTATCTCTGTCCTTGGCCACATAACCGATCCCGGCTTTCATGGCTTCCGCTTCATTGCGGATGGTTTTTCCATTTACCGTGAACTTGCCGCTTTCCGCGCGTTCCGCTCCAAACAGGACCTTGCCCAGTGTGTGCATACCGCAGTGGGAAAGTCCGCCGATCCCAAGGATCTCCCCTGCATGAATCTCAAAACTGCAGTGATCCAGCTGATGATCCAGGCAAAGATCTTCACAGCGAAGAACGGTGTCTTTTTTCTCATCATCGCCATAATCACTGCGATAGTAGCTTCCTTCGATCTCTCTTCCGATCATGGATGTCCGGATCGCATCGGCATCAAATTCTTTCTTATCGAAGGTCCGGATGATCTGTCCATCTCTAAGAACCGTCAGCCGGTCGCATTTTTCCATGATCTCATCCAGGTCGTGGGAAATGAAGATCACCGTTTTGTCTTCGTCTCTCATCCTGGCCATGATGTCATAGATGATCTCACGCCCTCTTTGCGAAAGCGCTGTGGTCGTTTCATCGACTACCAGAACATCCGGGTTTTTGGCCATGACCTTTGCGATCTCCGACAGTTTTCTGTCCTGAAAATCCAGCTGATCCATCGGCATCTGTGCCTTGATATGGGAAGCGCCGATCGCATCGAGTGCTTTCTGTGCTTCCTGGTTCATTTTCTTCCGGTTGATCAGTGGACCGTTTTTAAAGTCTTTGGTCTCGCCCAGAAAAATATTTTCAGCTACGCTGATACCGGGAACGGTTCCGTTTTCCTGTACGATCATTCCAACGCCGTGCTTCAATGCGTCCGTCATAGAAATCGGAGCCCAGGGCTTTCCCTGAAAGAACATTTCGCCCTCGTCACAGGACTGCATGCCCGCATAGATCGAAGTCGCAGTCGATTTTCCGGATCCGTTTTCACCGATCAGCCCCAGCACTTCTCCGCTGTAAGCTTCAAAACTTACATGATTCAGCGCAACCGTGGGGCCGAAATGTTTAGACATATTTTTGATCTCTACTGTTTGACTCATCCCTCCACGTCCTTCCCGGATAATCTTTTCTACTATCTATCTTATTAAAATTCCGGGAAAAAGGAATTGTTAAAATAATTATATGCATTTGATATTTTTTGACTATTATGTTAAAATTTCTATATATTACTGATATTATTTGATAATCGAGGCAGATGAATGAATGAGTTTGAATTAATTCAGTCTTTGCATAGTCTGAATGACAGCGAACAGTTTTATCTTCAGTATCAGCTGGCAAAGAAAAATCCTTCCGCTTTTCGTCGGTTTCTGAAAGAGGTGGATATTGAAGAGTGCGTGAGGAAACATTACGTTATCCCGGAAATATCGGCGACGATGCCGGATGCCATGCGGGATGAGTATTTCTTTTCCGATCCGCAGATCGGAATGCTGATCAGCAAGCACAATTGTTATTCTCCTGTATTTCAGCACTTTCACACCTATTTTGAAGCTTTTTATGTTTTTGAAGGTTCCTGTCTGCATGAAATCAATGGAAAACGCCAGGTTCTGCAGCTTGGTGATCTTTGTATTATTCCGCCCGGAGTCAGCCATTCCCTGTCTGTCCAGGACAGCAGCATTGTAATCAACCTGATCAACAGCGTCACAGTGATCGAGAATGTATTTCAGAATCCTCTTTTCAACCGGAATAATGTCCTGTCTGATTTCTTTATAGAGAACCTGCATTTTTCCTCTTCCAACCGATATCTTCTCTTTCACACGGGCAACGATCAGGAACTGCGAAATCTGATTCTCCAGATGATGCTGGAAAATACGAATACCTATCAGGAATATGAGACGATCATCAATGCGTGTTTCTCGATCTTTTACGCCAAATTGCTTCGGTACTATGAAAACACAGCCGAGATCAGCGAACCGGATTCCGATAAATCCAGACTGTCCTATGCCCTGAACCAATATATTCAGGAAAATCATCGTACCACTTCCCTGATGAAGACGGCCGATCACTTCGGTTATTCCCAGGAATATCTTTCCCGACTCATCAAACAGCTGACCGGCCGGAATTTCAGTGAAATTCTGGCGGAATGCAGGATGAAACATGCAATCGCGCTGCTCAGATCCACGAACCTGTCGGTCATGAATATTGCTTATCAGGTCGGTTATGAAAATACGGAAAGCTTTATCCGGGTATTCAAAAAGCATTACAAAAAGACTCCGACGGAATATCGTCGGAGTCTGGATGAAAATGCCGGATTCCCGGAAAAGATATAAGACAAAAAGAAAGGATGAATTGCTATGATCCTCGAAATCGTCGGTTATATCGGCTTTGCGGTGCACTTCCGCTGGCGCTGATGAATGCCTGTCTGATCACGATCAATCTGATCAACCTGTGGAAGCTGTCCAGGAAAAAGCAGGAGATCTATGAAGTGGTCGAGACAGAAAACGGCAACACGCTGCTTTCATATTTCCTTGGCAGCTACAAGGAAGATATCAAAGGATTTTTCCCCGACTATCACCCGGAGGACACCGCTTCCCATACCGCTTTCGTCGTACTAAAGGAAGGAGCGCCGGTCGGAGTCCTGATGGGTGATCTCTCCGACGGCGCTCTGGATATAGTGATCGATTATTCTACGCCAGCCTATCGTGACTGTTCGGTCGGCACGTTCCTGCATCAGCAGCTGCCCGCCCAGGGCGTTCATACGCTGCGCTTTGCCAAAACGGTTGCAGAGGGACATGAGACCTATCTGAAGAAAATGGGCTATGTTCCGGATGAATCCGGATGGGTCCTTCAGCTTTGATCGTTTATCTTATCAGCTTCGGCTGTCTTTTAGGACAGCCGATTATTTATTTCTGCGCTGTTTCCCAAGCCAGCGCCACAGAGTCACCGGCCGTCCTTCGTGCATCACGCGGGTGCCGTCCAGATCGTAGACGCAGTCATCATTGAAAGTATGGATCCATGAAAAATGTCCCATGTATTCCATCGGCTGGCCGTTCGGCTGTTTGAATTTCCCGCTCTGATCCACGATCCGCTCAAACAGGGATACGTGAACGTTATCAGCTCCTGCTGCCTTATGGCGCTTCACCAGGGGAAGAACCAGGCCGTCGGGCGGGACGATCGGATCGTTCTCTGCCTGGGTAAACCAGATGGGCATATGGCTGAGATTCTGGATATCTTCTTCGCTGAAATCACTGGGACGCAGCGCTTCGCAAACTG
>JAFOIR010000322.1 GCA_017420625.1 Bacillota bacterium | reverse complement strand
CTCCGCTATAATCGGCGGCAGGGTGATCCCACAGCAGCTGATCAGCGCTTCTCCGGTAGCCCGGATAATATTTCCGCAGACAGGGCAAACGTAGAAAGCTCCTCTCGCCATATGGGCAGAACGGTGCTGATTTTGTATATATTCACCGGAGAACAGTTCAATCACTGAAATGCCCAGCGCTTTGGCCAGCGGTTCCAGCAAAGTGATATCCGGAAAACCCTGGCCGGTCTCCCATTTACTTACAGCCTTGCCGGTAACATGGATCTTCTGTGCAAGATCCTCCTGTGTCATCTGCTTGTTTTCCCGCAGTCTGCGGATCACTGCGCCTGTTACATATCGATCCATTTTATCGCCTCCTGACTCTGATGATGTCATTCTATCATGGAAATCATTCGGAGGCTACCTACGCTTCGTGGAGACTCTTTACCTATCCTTTTCTTCCAGAAACTGAAGGACCTGTTCCCGGCTTCTAAGTGCCGTTCCCGCTCCGACGGCGGTCGTACAGATAGCGCCGCAGGCATTGGCAAATCTCAGTGCTTCCTCACTGGTCTTTCCCCGAAGAAGCTCGCTGGCAAAGCCTGCGACAAAGTTATCACCGGCGCCTGTCGCATCCACTGCCTGAATATCATGCGGCGGAAGAAGCATGGTTCCTTTGCTGTTCTTAAAGAAGCATCCCTTCGCTCCCAGCTTGATAATGACGTTTTTAATTCCATAGGAAAGAAAGACATCGGCCATGGCACCCGGCTTTTCTTCCCCGGTAAAGAATTTCGCTTCATCTTCATTCGGGGTAATATAGTCGATCAGTGGCAGCGCTTCCCGGATATCCTCCAGATGCAGCACACGGAAATTAGGCAGTTTCGTATCTGCGATCACCGTCTGATCATTCTCTCTGGCGGCTTTCAGCACTTCAAGGATAATATCCGGGTCATCAAAAGGCGCACGAAAGAGCGATCCTAAGATGATCGCCCTGGCGTCTGCAAATCTATCCGTATCTTTTTCCGGATGAAAATTATACCGGTGTGCCTGGTTCGTGATCGACTTACGGCCTCCGTCCTCCCGAACAAACATGGTAGTGACCGGCGTCGCGTGATCTTCTGCAATGATTACCCTTTGTGTATCAACACCGGCGCCTCGAAGCGTTCCCAGCACCATTTCTCCTGCTGCATCCTTGCCCAGTGCGCACAGAATTGCTGTCCGGGTGCCCAGTCTGGCTGCTGCGACCGCTTCATTCACTGCTTCGCCGCCTACGTTTAGCGTATTGGATTCTGCCCGGTAACCGGAAGCAGAGATGGGATTCGGATCAAATCCTTTGATGATCGAATCAACCAGTGCCATTCCGATACAGATCAGATCTAGCTTCTTTTCCATTTTCTTTCTGCACCCTCCGAAGGATATGATTAGGTGTTTTCAGCATACCACAACACGGAGTATTTTTCTATCGAATCAGCGTTTTTTATAGAGAAGCAGCTCCGGATTGGTGCCGTTTTCTTCATAGGTGCAGATCAGAATAAAATCCATGTTCGCAAGGACTCCGAAGCAAAGCCCGGGAACGATATCTGATTCCAGCTGATTGCCAAGATAGGTGGTTCCATTGTCAAGGAATTTGGCTTTCATGCCGCTGGGAAGCGGATATTCGAGATTCACATAGGCGCCTACCAGGGCATTCAGGCTCTTCACCTCCGGCATGCCATCGATGCGAAGATCATTGATCTCCCGGATGAGCTGCTGCTTGAAGGCTTCGAATTCCCCGTTATCGCTGAGTTCTTCATAGCGTTTCCAGTAATCCAGCTTGGGCAGTGTCTGTTTCAGGTAAGCTCTGGCCTGCTCCTCCGTAAAGTCTTCGCTGACCATATTACGGACGCATACCTCGATCAGATCGTCCATATTGCTGTAGGTATACGTTCCGTCGGCATAGCACCATTTACAGTAGTTTTCGTTCAGAAAACCATCCTTGTCTCTGCCGATGATAGGATCTTCCAGCGGCATGCCGCAGCACTGACAGATCAGATGATTCGGAGATCCCAGCAGGGTATTGATCGAAACATTGAAAAGCCTGGACAAAAGCTTCAGCGTTTCCGTATTGGGCACGGTCTCACCATTCTCCCACCGGGAAACCGCCTGCCGGGTGACAAAAACCTTTTCCGCAAGGTCATCCTGGGAATATCCGTTCTGCGTGCGCAGTTCATATATAACATCTCTTGTCGTCATTTTTCCTGTCCTCCTGTTTTGATAGGATCATTGTATCATAGAGATGAATTCTATGAAAGCAACTGCCTGTTGCGGTCGGAAAGGATCTCCTTTTGGATCCGGTTCCATACTTCTCTTTTGTTTCCGCTCCAGATCGGTGCGATCAGGATCCGTTTGTCTCCGTCCCCGGTAAGCCGATGAACCACCACTTCATCCGGAATCACTTTGGTACAGGCTTTCAGGATCCGGAAATACTCATCTTCTGTCAGGACCTCTACCCGTCCTTCTTCATATTCCTTTGCCAGATCCGTTCCCTTCAGGATGTGCAGCAGCTGGAGCTTGATTCCTGTTGCGCCGGAGCTGCAAACATAGCGGACAGTTTCGACCATGTCGTCCGGTGTTTCTCCCGGAAGGCCAAGGATCACATGGACAATTACCTCGATTCCTCTTTTTCTCAGTTCCCGGACCGCCTTGTCGTATACTATAAGGGGATATCCTCTTCGAATATATTCGGCTGTTTGTTCATGGATCGTCTGTAGACCCAATTCGATCCAGACCGGTTTGATCCGGTTCAGCTCTTCCAATAGATCCAGCACTTCTTCCGGAAGGCAGTCCGGCCTGGTCGCTACAGAAAGCGCAACTACGTCCGGATGATGAATTGCTTCACCAAACAGCTTTTCCAGTTTCTTCTTCGGCGCATAGGTCCCGGTATAAGCCTGAAAGTAAGCAATATATTTCCCATCTTTGACTTTTTTCTGAACCCTTCTCTTTCCTCTTTCGATCTGTTCGGTGACAGAGAACGAAGAATCTTCCGAAAACTCTCCGCTGCCGCCTGCAGAACAGAAAATACATCCACCTTCTCCAATCGTCCCATCCCGGTTCGGACAGGTAAAACCACCATCAAGTGCAATCTTGTAGACCTTGCATCCGAATCTCTCCCGCAGATACTCATTAACCAGTTTCATTGGTCTGCCTCCCGCTGTATCTTCTTATATTCTCTGGGACTTAGTGAATAATACTGCTTGAATCGTTTGGAGAAATGAGCAGAATCGGAAAACCCAAGAATCGAGGCGACATAGGTTATCGTGTTGCCTGGAAGGCCAAGAAGCCGTCTGGCTTCTTTTAGTTTTATATCAGAAAGATACCCGGAAGGCGTCTTTCCCGTTTCTCGTCTGAAAACAGAAGAGAAATAGTGGGGTTCCAGCCCGACAAAGGCAGCTACTTCCTGAATCGAACACTTTCCGTACAAATGCTGCTTCATGTATCTAAGCGCGGTATCTGTCGTTTTGCTGTAATGAACAACCTCCGACCGGTAGACCAGATCGTTATAGTGAAGCATGATATCGACTGTCAGACGAGTCAGTTCTTCTATGGTCGAAAGGGTTTCCAGATAATTGATATAGTAGTCACTCAGGGCATAGGAAAACTCCGGATCCACACCATTTTTGATCGCACCGCGGCAAACCAGGGTCAGATAGCTGATCAGTCCATTTTTGATAGAACGGATCTGAGTCGGTCCCAGCAGATCGGCATACATTTGGATCGAATCAGCAAGCGATACTGAGGCAGCCAGTTTTTTCAGATCATCCGGATGCATGGTAAGCAGACTGTATGCCTGTATCTCATTGTCATACAGATGATGGACGATCCCATCTTCCAGAGCTTTATGGACCTTCTTTTCGATCTCTGCGAAATTCATGATCTTTTTCCTTACATATATACAAATATGCTTACTTATATACAATATTGTATCATAGAATCTGTTATAGTAAAGTCAGGAAAGACCAAAATATCCGTTTGCTTAAGAAAGGAATCATCGCAGCATGAAAAAGATCATTGACCTGGCCGGGCCATGGGACATGTGCATAGACCAGGGAGAAAAAATGCCGGGCTATCTTCCCGGTTCTAACTATCTGACTCTCATGACCAACGGAATGGAAGATCCTTTCTTTGGTACCAATGAGAAATGGGCGACCCAGAAAGGTCATCATGACCATACCTTTTCCCGCAGTTTTACTCTTACAAGGGAAGAAGCACAAAGCCCGCATCTTGACTTTGTGGGCGATGGAATCGATACGATAGCCGATATCTTCGTCAATGGGCGGAAGATCGGATCCTCTGACAACCTTAACCGTACCTGGCGCTTTGACATGAGCTCCTGCGCAAAAGAAGGCGAAAACGAAATCGTTCTGGCCATTCAGGATCCATACAAATATATGTTGGCCAAGCAAGCGGGTGATTCGCATCTTGGAAAGCCCGGAAAGGAAAAATCGTTCATTCGCAAAGCTCCCTGCCACTTTGGGTGGGACTGGGGTCCGGAGCTCGCTCCTTCCGGTGTGATCCGAAGTATCGGTATAGAAACTTATACATACAGGATCGTAGAGACGAGGATCCGCCAGCATCATCAGGATGGGAAAGTCCTTCTTGATCTCTGGATGTGTGTAAATGAAGAAAGTGAAGATCTTTCTGCCCGCATCGTGCTTACATCACCTTCGAAGGAAGAAATACAGGAAGTTGCACTGATTCGAAAAGGCAATACCTTCACCGGTCAGCTCGAAGTAAAGAATCCCCAGCTCTGGTGGGTAGCCGGATTGGGAGAGCAGCCTCTGTATGATCTTTCTTTTATTCTTTTCCAAAACGCTGAACCTGTGGACGAAGAATATAAAACGATTGGCCTTAGGACGATCGAGCTGGACACTGCCAAAGATCCTTATGGTGAACAGTTCCGCTTCGTGATCAACGGAGTTCCCATCTTTATCCGCGGGGCAGACTGGATCCCTTCCGACTCATTCATTACCCGGTTCAGTCGGGAAGATATGGAATTCTATATCAAAGCGACCCGTGACAGCGGCATGAATATGCTGCGTATCTGGGGCGGCGGCATGTATGAATCGGAAGATTTCTACGATATGTGCGACAAGTACGGGATTCTGGTATGGCAGGACTTCATCTTTGCCTGTGCGCTCTATCCTTTCTACCGGTCTGACTTTCTTCAGAATGTCTGTGAAGAGGTAAAGGACAATGTCCGAAGGATCCGTCACCGCGCCAGTCTCGCACTCTGGTGTGGAAACAACGAGATCGACGCCCTTTACCCTGTCTGCCGTGATAAAGCTTTGCTGAAATCCAACAAGGATTTCTTCTATCTGACTTTGAGAGACTGGGTGAACGAACTCGACGGCATTACGCCCTACTGGCCCGGATCCCCCTCTTCCGGGCACATCGATAAAGGACCGCAGAATTTCCGCAAAGGGCATGTCAGCGGGGATTCCCATCTGTGGAATATCTGGCACGGCATGCTTCCGATCGAAGCATATCGGAATTATCCTACCCGTTTCTGCAGTGAATTCGGAATGGAATCCATGCCTGCCATGAAAACGATCCGCCGGATCAGTCACTATGAAAAGCCTGAATTGTTCGATGACGTCATGCTTCTGCACCAGAAAAGCGGCGGCGGTAATTCCAAGATCATGTACTACCTGCTGCAGAAATACAGAAGACCCAAACATTTCGAGGACTTTGTCTACCTGTCTCAGATCGTTCAGTCCAATGCCATGCGTTTCGCAACGGAATGCTGGAAGAGAAACATCGGCATGCAGAACGGGGCGACCCTCTGGCAGCTCAATGACTGCTGGCCGGTGGCTTCCTGGTCGAACATCGACTACTACAAACAGTATAAAGCGACCATGTATCATTCAAAGCATTACAATAAAATGCTGATGATCTCGAACGATTATTACGATGACCGTGCCGAGCTTTACGTTATCAACGAGTACCCGAAACCCTTCAGCGGGACACTGAAGTATGAGATAAAGAATTTCCAGGGTCAAACACTGCTTGCCGGCAAAGAGGAAGTCAGACTGGAAGGTGTATCCAGCAAACGGATCTATGTTCTAAGCTACAAGGGACTGAACCGGTCGGATGTCTATCTGAAGACTGTTCTTTACCAGGGAGAAGAACTCATGGACGAGAAACTCTATCTTCTGGTACCTGATAAAGATGCTTCTTTAAAGAAACCTGTTATTTCCCGCACAATTCAATATGACGGCGGCAATGCACTGGTTACCCTCGAATCTGATACACTGGCGCGTTATGTCTATATCGATTCTGACCTGATCTGGGATAACTGGAGCGACAACTATTTTGACCTGGAACCGGGCAGAAAAATAACAGTCTGTGTTCCACTAAAGGATGTTTCTCCCGAAAAGTTCGAAGCTGCCCTGACTATCAAGTCACTGATGGATATAGAACCGTATGGCACACCGGAAGATGACCGAAAATATATGAAAGAAATGTGGAAAAAAGACAAAAACTGGGCAACCTATTATGCTTACAAATTGGTAATGGCTATACTGTGGGCTCAGTCTATAGGAGATTAAACGATGAACAAACATCCGGATTATCAAACCAGACCTTTCGAACGTTCCTCCTATCAGTTCTATTTTATCGGTCAGCTGATCTCCTACGGGATCATGACAGGGTTTCTGAATCTTTTCATGACCGAATCAGGTATTCCAGCCTTTGTGATCTCCGGCATTCTGATCGTTGCCAAAGTATGGGATGCTGTGAACGATCCCCTCTTTGGCGTGGTTGTGGACAAAGCTCATCTGAAGAAAGGAAAGTATCTGCCCTGGGTCCGGCTTTCCACGGTCCTGATCGCCGTTACGACCATTCTCGTCTTCCTGATGCCGCAGACGCTCAAAGTCCCAGCCAAGGCTGCCTGGGTCCTGGTTGCTTACGTCCTTTGGGATCTTGCCTATACCATGTGCGATGTCCCCATCTTCGCTCTCGCCACCACCATGACGGACAACCTGAAAGAACGGGACAGCATGTATGTACTGAAGGGATTCTTCACCTATATCGGTGCACTGATCGTTCTGGTGGCGATGCCGCTCATGTATCCGAAGATCGGCTGGGCCATGACAGCGATCATTCTTTCCGCCATCGGCATGGTCTTCATGCTTCCCATCGGTTATACCGCCAAAGAACGTCACAATGTCGCTTCGGAAAAAGAACCCACCATCAAGGAGCTTTTCGCCTACCTTGGCAGCAACCGGCCGCTGCTCATCTATAACGGTGCCATGATCGTTGCTTGTCTTACCGCGACCGGCGGCACTGTCACGAACTATGTCGCGATATACTGTCTGGGCGGGGAGCAATGGATCTCCTATCTTTCCCTTATGATGGTTCCACCCATGCTTGTCAGCATCATCATCGTCCGCCTGCTCATTAAGAAGATCGATAAATTTACCATCTTTATCGGTGCCAATGCCCTCAATATCCTGTTCAGCATCATCATGTATCTGGTAGGTTATTCCAATATTGCGGCTGTCTGCACAGTCATGGTCCTGAAATCACTTCTGACCAGCGGTTCGGGGGTTCTCAGTGTCATGTTCACCGCCGATTGTGCGGAATACGGGCACTTCAAGACCGGATACCGGGCTCAGGGAATGGCTTTTTCTGTCCAGACCTTTACCGCCAAAGTCACCGGTGCACTTTCCGGTTCCATTGGTATGTTCCTGCTGGGACTGGTTGGATTCGTTGAAGGAAGCGGTGCTGTTCAGTCACCGCAGACTATTCACTGGATCTGGCTCATGTGGACGCTGGTTCCCATCATCTCCACTGCGGCAGCCATCCTGATGCTGGTCTTCGGCTACAAGCTTCCCACCCATGATGCAACCCTCATGGCCAAATGCAACGCCGGAGAAATTACAAGAGAAGAAGCCCTTGCGGGCTTCCAGTATAAAAAGTATAAATTTATGTAGTTTTTATCCGATGCCGGAACCATCATCCAGATCGATCCAATACCGCTCGACCTCCAGGCCATCATCCGGTTCATAGACCGTGGACTCATAGACTCCGCCGTTTTTCAGGATCGTTTGTCTGCTTCCCTCATTGCCTTTGATGCAGGTAACGAGCAGTTTTCCGATCCCCATCTCTTTGCAGAGCGGGAGTATATCGTGAAGCATCTGAGTGGCATAGCCTTTGCGGCGTTCACTCGGTGCCACACAGTATCCAATATGCCCGCCAAACTTCTCCAGATATGCGTTCAGAACAGGCCGGATCTGAATCAATCCAACGACCTTTTCGTCCTCTTCCCGGACATATAAATATTCAATATCCCTGAGGTTTGCCATCCAGTCAGCCGGATCTTCGTAATGTCTGAGTCCGCCGCTCCCATCCATGGAATCGCCGGATTCAAGAAATTCTTTTCGCAGCTCCCGGATCTGCTGATTGTAATTTTGTGCAGGTTTGATCAATTTTGGCATTTTTTCATTTTCTCATCTATGGTATACTCTAAGCAATCCATCAACCATTCACTTTGAGAAACTGCCCCAAGGGGCAGTTTTTTATTCCTTTTTACGGATTACTGGTGCCGGCGCCAGGTCCATAGAGGATCTTGGCAAGCTCCGAATCCTTATCCAGGATGATGGTCTTGTTTCCGCCGCTGAGCGAGATCTTCAGCGCATCCAGCGAACGGATATAGTTGTAGAAGTCTGCTTTTTCCGGAGTATTGTAAGCTTCCTGAAGGATTCTCATATATTCGGCCTCGCCTTCTGCTACCAGGATCTCCGCTGTCTTCTCCGCATCTGCCACCATGACGGTGACTTCCTTATCGGCTTCGTTGCGGATCTTCTTGGCTTCCGCTTCACCCTGTGCGGTATAGGAAGCTGCGATATTCTGACGTTCGGAAATCATTCGATCGTAGACAGCCGACTTGTTGTCGTCCGGCAGATCGAGTGCTTTCACCTCTGCCGTGATGATCAGAATACCATACTCACTGATATCCGAGTTGGCTTCCTTGGTAAGCAGATCTGTCAGATCATCACCTCTGGCCTCGATCACCTCGTCCTGGGTCATGGAAGAAATGACATTCTTCAGGGCATTATAGACAGCCGCGTCGATACGCTCCTCTGCCCGGCCGGTGACCGCTTCCAGTGTACGGATGTACTTGACGGGATCAACGACTTTCCACAGAACATAATTGTCTGCGATCATGCTCTTCTTATCACGAGTGATAACATCGGAAGGAGTAACATCATACAAATGGGTTGCAGCTGAAATACGCTGAATACTCTGAATGAACGGGATCTTGAACTTCAGTCCGGGTTCATTTTCGATCGCAATGATTCGTCCGAACTGACGAACCGCTACATACTGATTCGGCTGAACAGTATAGAGCGAATTGGCTCCAACCATGACCAGCACAACGAGAATAAACAACCCGAACATTTTACCGATCGTTTTCTTCATTTCAGTCTTCTCCTCCTTCCTCTGTAGGAGTAATGGTGCGCGTTACAGGGACTTCAGGCACGGTCTCCTGCTCTTCCTGAACGAAGCTTTCCAGAGGCAGCATCGTCTCGGTCGTGCCGTCCGTGATGATGACCTTGACGCCCGGAAGCACCTCTTCCAGCGTCTCATAGAACAAACGCTGCTTAGTGATGAGCGGATTCATCGAATACTGCTCATACATGGCATTGAACCTGGCTACCTGTCCTTCTGCTTCCGCAATACGGGCAGCTTTCTGTGCTTCTGCTTTCTGAACGATCTGGTCCGCGCTGGCTTCTGCCGCCGGGATCTGCTCGTTCTTATACTTGTTCGCATTGTTGATGGCCGTATCTTTTCCCTGCTTGGCAGTTTCAACGGCTTTGAATGCCTGAACGATTTCTGTTGTGGGCGGTTCAGCATCCTGTACGGTAATATTCACGATCTGCAGTCCGATATTCTGTTTGGCAAGTTCGTCCTGCATCTTCTGCTTGACAACGGCCTGAATCTGTGCCTTGCCGGTCGTGATGGCTTCGTCTACCGTAAAATCGATCACCGTGGAACGAATCGCAGCCAAAGCGATGTTTTTCAGGATCAGTTCGGGATCCCTCGAATTATAAAGATATGCAACCGGATCCGATACACGGTATTCCATGTAGAAATCGATATCGATCAGATTAAAGTCGGATGTGATCATGACACTGTCTGTATCGACGGCAAATTCCTGCCCGTCGTTATCCACGATGTATCCGATACCGGTGCCGTGTGTCGTCGTATCTACTTTATAGACGTGCTGTACCCACGGAATCTTGAAATAAAGACCGGCTGTATCGGTTCGTACGACCTTTCCGAACATCGTGACCACAGCGGCTTCCTGCTCATCCACTCTGTAGAATCCGCCCAGGACCGTCGTGATCAAGGCGACGGCGATAATCGCCAGAACGACGAGTCGAACATATTTTTTCATTTTGTTCTCCTGGCCACTTTCATTAGCTGGCATTTTGATTCTTACCTCCTTTTACCAAACCTTCAGTGGTTTTTGTATAATAGCATCCTATAACAGATTTCTCCCATTATACTATAAATATGGTTATGTGGTATACTTTTTTGCCTATCTGACAATCATCTTCGCAAAATTAACTTACTGCTTCGTGATTCCTATGAAGAAGTTGTCAATATTATGAACCTGAATCCTGTATCCGCCGTACGTTTCATCATAGGACTGCATCGACAGCTCGCCGGAGAATGTTGAAATGGCTTCCGATGGAAGTCCCAGTTGGGAAACATTCAGGATGGCATCTTTGAGGGAGATCCATTCGGCTGTCTGGGTATAGGTACGTGCCTCCGTCGTCAGATAAACGATGCTGCCGGATTCATCCACCTTGATATGGACCCTGGCTTTATCGCCGGTCTGATAGTCTGCCGAATAGCTGCCGTCATCCGCTGCCTCTTCCGATGTCATCGTCAGGGAGATTCCGGAAGTTCTGGAAATATAGTCAATGGCACTCTCAGCGGTTTTATGAGCCGGCGAATTCATGACTTCTTCCAGCTTTTTGATGTTTGCCTCAACTTCTTCTCTGGCACCCTTCTCATCCTCATCGATCAACTTGAGCAGTTCTCTCGCACGGTCGCGGATTTCCTTATAACCCTTTTCCAGTGCTTCGACCAGATAGGTATAGTCAGCGATCGTCACGGCAACCGATGCGTTCTGATACGAGGAATCCTTGAGCTCAAAATTCAGATCGCAGAGTTTTTCCATATATCCGCTCACATCAAAGATCGTATTCGTCAGATCCATCTTCCG